>JANQMQ010000348.1 GCA_028279995.1 Candidatus Phaeomarinibacter sp.
CAAGACCACCCGGATTGCGCTTGAGTGGATTTCTACCCCCTCTGGTGGGGGTAACCCTCGCCTTGGCTGATCCGGTAAAGATGCCAGACGGCCCGCGAAAGTCCCATTCTTCAGCATCACCCGGGTTCGAGTTGTGCGTGTCGGTGCTCCCGATAAGGCCGACCTGCAGCGGGTTGAAACCAAGCACATCCTCGAGCTCGAGCCCTTTCTTGAGACCATCGCGCACCATGGATGTCGGGTGTATGCACTCGATGTCGTCAAGGGTCTCACAACGGGGCAAAAACTGTTCGATACCGCACTCCTCGTCCGTCGTCCCGACCCCCAGGCTGCATTCGGAGTTTCCCTTGATCTGGAAAATTTCCACCAAAGGCTCGAGCCTGCCGCGCGTCGCCCAATCTTCTGCAGTGTACACGTCGCCATCAATTGTTCGGCCTGCGAAAGCAAGTCCCCAGGACTTGTTGGGGTTGTGCGGGATGGTCAGAAACTCGCAGCGCCCCTGGCAGCCGGACTCCAACTGTTCCCAGAGATCAAACTCGGACAGCGCATCAAAAGCGGATACGGCGCGGGCAGGCACTTCACTGTTTCTGAAGATCACGTTGCGATGGATCTTTCCGGTACCGGGCAATGGCGGCGAATATTCGTAAGCGGCAAATGTCGTGAATCGTCCTGGTTCGTTGTGCTGTTCGGCGACGTCAACAATGTGAGCCCAAGTCGCCTCCATGAAACGGGCTTCCTTCGCCGGGTCCTGCACCGCATTTGCAAATCCTGAGATCGGTGGACGCTGGGTGCCCTGGTCGCGCAGTTCCAGGAATACCTGTGCGCTTGGCTTTTCATTATTCGCACACAGAGTTTTGGTTGCCTCGTTGATCTCGGGGTCGGCACAGGCTTCAGCCACGCCAAATCCTTCTGCATGGTCTGTGATCGCGGCGAAGTCGAGTGGCCGCGACAGACGCATCATCTCACCCGCCGGGCTTTCCACAGCTTCGCCCTTGGCAAAGCGGTATGACTGATCGACCGACAGGCGGTTGCCAAACAGATATGCATCAAATGAGAGGCGGGAATGAGTATGCAGTTCGCCGAAGTAGACATTTCGCAGTTTGTTTGCTTCGGGGTAGACCGCCGGCTGGAACTCGGGCTGGTGGAAGGCCTCTTCGTTCTGTGCTGCGATGTCGAGGCGCATCTGGGCGATCTCTTCCTCGGACACAAGCGGTGCCCGCAGGTATGCTCTTCCCACAAAAAAGCCGATGACAACAACCACCAGAACGGCGGCGGCAAAAACACCAAATTTTTGTGACCTACGCATAAATCCCCCTGATTGGCCATACTTGTTGTTGATCGGCATCCACATCTTACATGCAAAATGCGTATGTCCCGCATTGAGGACTGAGAAGATGTTTTCATGCCGGATGTGCTATCCTTACATGGACCCTCAACACAGCTAGCGCATGACCAGTTTCACTCATCCCGAAGACGTCTTTTCGTTCCTGTCCACGGCTCAGGATTCCGCGACCAAGGTGGCCCTGGTGGTTGTCACCGAGACTGTCGGTGGCGGGTTGCGCGCCCCTGGCGCGCTCATGGCAGTCGACGAAAACGGGGCATTTGCGGGATATGTTTCCAATGGGTGCGTCGATGCGGACGTGGTGTTGAACGCGCAGCAAGCCATCAAAGAGGGCGCCGCAAGATATCTGACCTATGGAGCGGGATCGCCCTTCCTGGATATCCGCCTGCCATGTGGCGGGAGCCTAAACATGATTGTGGTGCCGTCGCCCGATCCTGAGGTTGTCAAGTCTATTGGCACGACACTGGAGGGCCGCAAGGCCCTCGGCATTATGGTCTCGAACCGCGGCCTCTCGATCCTGCCGGACGCACCTGACGAAACTTCATGGGACGGCAATGAACTGCACCTTCGCTTGGTGCCAAAACTCCGTCTACGACTTGCCGGCCGCGGCGAGGAGTTGGTCGCGCTTGGCCGGCTGGCCATCGCTGCGGATTTTGACGTCCTAGCCCAGACGCCTGATCAGGCAACAGTGCTGCGCGCGCAGAATGCCGGTGTAACATGCCAGACACTGACAACGTCACAGGCCCTACCACCGCTTGAGGATGATGAGTGGACGGCCTTTGTGCTCGTCTTTCACGATCAGGATTGGGAGATACCGCTTATCAGGCAGACACTGGCCGGCCCTGCTTTCTGGCTTGGCGCGGTGGGCAGCCACCGCACGCATCAGGTCCGATGCGAAGCGCTCAGGGATGCCGGCGTGTCAAAGGCAGATGTACGGCGACTGCAAGGACCCATTGGACTTATTCCACGAACGCGGGACGCATCGATGTTGGCTGTTTCGACACTGGCAGAAATCGCCGCCGCGTATAAGGACCTTGAAGCGTGACGCTTACCAGAACAGCAGCGGTCATTCTGGCAAGCGGTCTGTCCAAACGGTTCGGAGATCAAGACAAACTGCTCGCACCTCTTGGAGGATTGCCCGTCGCTTCCTATGTCGCAGCCATGGTTGCAAATTTGCCGTTTCACTCCGCATTTGCGGTTGTGCCGTCTGACAATGCTTCGCTTGCAGATCTTTTCAATGCAAATGGCATTGTGCCAATTCTCAACCGGTCAGCAGCAGAAGGTCAGGGTGCGTCGCTGGCCCTGGGCATCAGACATGTTCAGGAACTTCAGATAGACGCCGCTCTGGTGCTGCTGGCCGACATGCCGTTTGTCACAGCCAATCACCTGGAGGCCCTCGCCACCGCCGCTGAAACTTCGGATGCCGTTGCAAGCATGGCGAACGGAACTCGACAGCCGCCTATCCTTTTTCGTTCCAGCGTGTTTTCTTCACTGGCATTTCTTGACGGCGACAGGGGTGGCAAAGCGCTGCTTTCTGAACTTGAAGCAGTTGTTGATGTCGAGATATCAGCGGATGAGGCTATCGATATAGACACACCGGAAACACTGTCCCGGCTGCAGACGAGCTAGTCAGCCGGCCACCGGACATGGCGCCCCTGAGTTCACCCAGTTGCGCAGAAAGTCGGCAAGCTCCGCCGAGCTATATGGCGCAGGCTCCCGCCCTGGCCCTGGATTCCAACCCCATTGAACGAGATCATCAGACCTCACGTGTTCAACAACTTCATCAAGTGATTTGTCACCATTGCGGGCCGGATCCTTTATCTGCTCACAGATGTCCCGGGAGCTCTTCGCCCACCAGACCATTTCGACCGGAGCAAGAGCCCAATGCGGGGCGCCCGGGGCCCCTTTGGCGAATGGCAGATTGCTTACACCATGACATGAGGTGCAGGGCAGCCCGGCAGCTTTCTTGCGCGTGTCATCGGCAATGATGTTCATGCCGTGATACTGCGCCTTGGCCCCATAGCTCGGCCCGGACCATCGCGGGCGATTGTCCTCTGGTACATGGCAGTTAACGCAGCGGGGGTGGGAAAAGACCTCAAAGGCCTTTTCCCATGCTTCGAGCCCATCAGCCTTTGACGGCGGGGCTTGCGCACCTGATGTTGAGGCCATGAGCATTGCAGCGGTTGCGCATGCAATCAGACCGAACAGCATCAGGACCCGGTTTGCCATTGCCCTTCCTAGACCGAGAATGACTGGCCAGCCAACGGCAGCTTGCGGGTGCGGATACCGGTTGCGTTGAATACGGCATTTGCTACTGCCGGCGCGATTGGCGGTGTACCGGGCTCCCCACCGCCACCGATGTCGTCCGGATTGCCATTGATAATCTCAACGACAATTTCCGGTGACTCATACATGCGCAGCATCTGGTAGTCGTGGAAGTTACTCTGTTCCACGGCCCCGTTCTTGATGCTGATTTCTCCATAGAGCGCAGCGGTCAGGCCGTAGATGATGCCGCCCTCCATCTGCGCGGCAAAGCCATCCGGATTCATTACATAGCCCGCATCGGCACAGCAGTAGACCTTCTTCACAGTCGGTGAACCGCTGCTCATGTCAACGTCTGCAACCATGGCAACAATTGTGTTGAATGAGCGGACAAGAGCTACCCCCCGGCCATGATTGGCCGGCATTGCACTGCCCCAGTTGGACATTTCAGCGGCCTTCTTGAGCACCGCTGCAAAGCGTGGCGAGTTATCAAGCATGGACATGCGGAATTCCAGCGGGTCCTTGCCGGCAGCGTGCGCCATCTCATCAACAAACGATTCAACAAAGAACCCATGCTGGCTGTGGTCCACCGAGCGCCATGCCCAGAATGGCAGCGGAAGCTCGGCATCGTTCACCGCACGAATACGCTGAGAGTCAATGTCGTAGTAAGGCACGAATGCCGCGTCAGCAGGGTCGTTGTGGAAGAGGAAGATATTGTCCCAACTGACCGGCTTACCGCTTTCGTCGATCCCGGCCTTGAACCGGCTCGTGGTGGCGTTGCGGTAGGCGGCCTTCTGCGTGTCCTCTTCGCGCGACCAGATCATCTTGATCGGCGCATCAATCTCCTTGGCGATGCGGGCCGCCATGGTCACCATATTCGCGTCCGAACGGCGGCCAAACCCACCGCCCATATGCAAGAGATTGACCGTCACATCATTGGTGCTGATGTCAAAGACTTCCGCTGCAGCTGTGCGGCAGCGGAGCGGTGTTTGTGTGCCGATCCATACCTCTGCCTGCCCATCGTGAAACCAGACTGTGCAGTTGATCGGTTCCATCGCAGCGTGGGCAAGAAACGGCACCTGATACTCGGCCTCGACCTTCGTTGCCGACGCTTCAAATGCGCCACGGACATCGCCAACATCAACAAGACCGTCGCCGCCATCTTCACCCGCATCGTTGAGGGCAACTTCGAAATTCTTGAACATGCCAGCCTGATCAAGGTTGTCCGTCGCAGTCTGTGTGTAGGTCGCTGACAGCGTGTTGGCTGCCTGCTGCGCATGCCAGTAGCTGTCGGCTACGACAGCGGCAAACTCACCAAGGTTGAGCACATTTGAGACACCACGCATTGATCGCGCTTCCGTGTCATCAAGGGTTGCGATCTTGGCACCAGGGACCGGCGGCGCCAGGACTGCTGCGTATGACAGCTTCTGGCCCGGGATTTCCGCGTCGATTCCGAACAGGGCCGTGCCGTCTACCTTGGATGGGATATCCAGACGGGGTGCCGGTGTTCCCATGAGCTTGAATTCATCAACCGACTTGAGTTTCGGCTTGGCCGGCAGGCTCTGCTCCGCCGCCGCGACCGCGAAGTCGGCATAGTCCGCTGCACGTCCGCTGGCCTTGTGATAGAGACGGCTCTTTTCAGTCGTCACTTCGTTGGCGGGAACGTCCCACGCCTGCGCCGCAGCACCAACAAGCATCTCGCGAGCGGCCGCACCGGCGACGCGCATTCCCTTCTGGCCTGTAGAGCGTACAGAGAAACTGCCGCCGGTCAGATACAGGTCCATTGCACCTGCAAGGTTGATAAAGGCCCCGTCAATGGTCGGTTCAAGCCAGGAGCCAACGTCCAGATCCGGCGTCAGGAAGTGACGGGCCATTTCGTTGGAGACGTATTCCCCATTGGCCGGTGCGGACATGACTTCCATCTTGTCCCAGTCCGCATCCATTTCGTCCGCCAGCATCTGAGCGAGCGTCGAAAGCGCGCCCTGCCCCATATCCGTATGCGGGGCAATGGCAGTCACAACGTTATCTTCACCGATCTTCACCCAGGCGTTGATCAGCTGTTCGCCTTCAAGCGCAGCATCCTTAGCAAGCCGATCAACCGGATTGCCGGGTCGGATGGCAACGCCGACCACTAGGGCTGTACCACCTGCCAAACCTGCACCAATAAAACCTCGACGGGACCACTTGTTCATGATGTTCGCTCCCCTTACGCGCGCGCGGCGGCTTTGATGGCCGCACGGATGCGTGGATAGGTACCGCAGCGGCAGATATTGCCTGACATTGCGGCATCGATGTCTTCATCGGTCGGGTCCGGATTATCGCGGAGCAATGCTGCAGCCGACATGATCTGACCGGACTGGCAATAACCGCACTGCGGCACCTGAGCGTCAATCCAGGCCTGTTGCACCTTGGCAAGTTTGCCGTCAGAATCCGGAAGACCTTCAATCGTTGTGACTTCCAGACCTTCTGCGGCGGATATTGGCGTCGAACAGGAGCGCACCGGCTGCCCATCCAGATGCACGGTGCAGGCCCCGCAAAAAGCGATCCCGCAACCGAATTTCGTCCCGGTCATCTGTAGTTCTTCACGAACGACCCAGAGGATCGGCATGTCTGGATCGACATCCAGGCTCACCGGTTTTCCATTAATGCTCAAATTGATCATGAATCCGTTTCCTTCCGACACACCAGTTCGCGAGACCTGCTCAGCGGGTTTAAAAAGTGCGCTTGCCGCCAAAGACTCGAATATGACCATAAGTCATCTAGCGATATTTGCAACAGAATTTGGGGACCGGCGTAGTCAATATCAGGAGCCCGTCCTCATCACTTTTAATGATATTGATCGCCCGACATCCGCGATAACATCACCGTTGGTGGGGTGACTGACGCCTTTGGCATGTTTGCCTTTTCCGGGAGAGAAAAATGCGGTTCCAAGCCGTCATGACCGTGGTCGCTGTATTCCACGGGATGATGACCACGGCGTTGAAAACGATACTAGGTGCCGCAACCGTCAAGTTTTTTGGCACCAGCGTTCTCATGCTGACCGCATCTCAAGCGCTTGCACAGGACATGGAGTTCGAAGAGTTCGAGCCGCCTGTGTTCGAGATGCCAGACTTCGCGATGCCCCCTATCGAGACACCCCGTGTATCGCCGCCAGGAACCGCGCTGCCTGGACCAGCGTCCGAAGCAACTGATGAGCAGCCTCCACGCGATATCTTTCGCAGCGAGGCAAGCCAACCCAACGCCGCATCAACCGACTGGCTTACGGAGGTGTATGACCGCATCCTTCCGAATGCTGATGATTCATGGGTCCTCACCCTGCGCAAGACACGAACGGGATACGACAAGTTCCGCACAGAGAAACTCGACGGCGACTCTTGGCGCGAAACATACAGCACATGGCGATATGGCCCGGCATCCGTGTCCGTCCGATTGGCAACCTGGGATAGCGCGGATCACTATGGCGAAGGTGGAATTCTGGTCAAACTAGCCAGCTGGCCGCACAAGATTTCGAATTTGATTGAACGGGCCAAGAAGCAGCGGTCCTATGAGAACATAGCGGATGCCCTGCTGGAGCAGATAGATGCGGTCAAAGCACGACGCGATGACGCGGAACTTCTTATACGCGTTCTGCAGGGGCTCCAAGTTTATACCTACATAGAAAACCGCGACTACGACACAGGCAACACGAAGCCTGTGTCGGACAACAGCATTGTCCATCTGGACGGCGCGACTTTCGACACACGGTTTACCGGTATGCATGATGAGCCATCGGTGTCCTCGTCTCACATGCCCGCATGGACGTCGACTGACCCCGGAGCGGATGAAAACACGGCGTATAAAGAATACTCGGCCGTCATATGGCGTTACTCTCCGGAAGAGATGGCGCGGGTCCGCGAACTGATCTCCACCTATGACACAGTGGAACAAGAGTTGACGCTCGACCTGAGCGACGTCGACATCCCGGCTGATTTCGAACGGTCCTTTGGGCTGTCGTCAGATACATTTCGCACCCTGACGCAGGACGAGTTCCATGATGTCTACAGGGCCCCCTTTCTGGCAGCCCTCTATGAAGTTGCCCGTTTGGCATGGTGGATAGGGCCCACCGAAGCCCCTCAAAGCACTTGGGTGACCCGCGAGGACGACATGCCGGAAGGCCTTGAGCACGAGTGGGAAGTCGCGCGTGAACAGGACGGTTTGCTGGTGGACCGAGCGGGCACACCGTACATCAACAAGTCAACGCCGTTGGAGCTACCGCCACTTCCCACTGATACCCTGGCCATACTCAAGATGCCGGTCTTCGGCATCAGGGACGAGCCTGGGGAACTGGACACAGGGAACAGCTATTTCGGCTCACTCGATATTGGAAACGCCGAAAAAGCCAAACACACGTTCTCGACAGGATCAGCTGGCCGCCACCGAACTACAAATGAACGGATGGATGAACTCTTCTGGGCCAGAACCATGGTTCATGCGGCGGCCACCGGCGAGACATTCAGCGGACAGGTGAAGGTTGTCTCCCAGTACCTTGATGTGTCCGAGGATATGTCCAA
This sequence comes from Candidatus Phaeomarinibacter sp., assembly GCA_028279995.1. Classification (GTDB taxonomy): domain Bacteria; phylum Pseudomonadota; class Alphaproteobacteria; order CGMCC-115125; family CGMCC-115125; genus Pyruvatibacter. The sequence goes on from JANQMQ010000348.1 coordinate 8,152, forward strand.
TGACAGCCGCTTTGCACGAGACCAGCGCCAGGAGCATCTCATCAACTGGACGCTCAGCCATGACGGAGACATCTGGGCTCCGGGGCCGCCAGACATCGCCGCAAGTGTAGTGGAGCCAGATGGTAACGGTGGCTATCAGGCCTTTGCCGGCAAATTGGAATACGGACGCCCATTTGCCATTGAAGGTCGCCTTGAGCTACCGGCGGCACGGAACGTTTACACTCTTGAAATCGACTATGGCGGCGATCGTGTTCACGACGTGCTTCTCTATCCAACAGAACAGGACCCTCAACTCCTGCGCAGCGATATCCTCTACCTGATGTGGGACGTGGCTCATGCTGATCCGGCGTCAGACGGCTCGGAGGACGCGCAATGATGAACATTCGCTTTCACCTGCGCGCAATCGCGTTTTCCTTGGTAGTCGCAATCGCCATCATATCATCTGGTGTTGTTGCGCACGGCCAGCCGACCGATCAGTCGCCCCATCTCACATGGGACATGCTTTCGGGAACCTGGAACACATATTATCTCGATGATGATCTCGGCGGGATTGCCGGCAAGGCCAAAGTTGATGGGCAGACGGTCACGCTCACACTGACGGACCCCCAAATCGGACGGCTGCCACCTCGCATTGCCACCAGCGCCTCAATTGAAGGCGATGAGTTGGTCCTGATCTTCGAGCGTATCGATATCGAAGGCGACCGACAGACAGGGGAGAATTTCCCTGACGAGATGATCAAGACCAAGACCCCTGGCATCGCCAGCGTCACAGTGAAAGGTGGAACCGAAGAAATTGATGTTGCCGTCGCGGCAATGCCCGAGACCGATACGTCGTTCGTGGAAATCCGGCTGAAGCCAATAAGCCAAACCACGCTTTCCGGCCGTTGGCGTTATCGGGTGCACCCTTTCATTGGACGTGCAGAAGATGGCCGCGGGCGCGCCGGCGGAATTGCGCAGGATGATGAGGGTGTCTGGTGGGCGTCAAATGGCGAGACCTGGCACCGTCCTGAACCGCAAGTCTACGGCACCATGAAACGGGTAGCTGTACCAAGGCATGCTTGTGCCGTCGGAGAACATTTCCTTGGAGAGCTGGTCCTGAATGGGAACGGCGCCGTAGGCTTGCCGTTCAGGACGGTGCCAGGTCTCCCCATTTGACGCC
>JANQMQ010000401.1 GCA_028279995.1 Candidatus Phaeomarinibacter sp.
CAGATAGGCCTGCGGGTCGCCGATCTCATAGACCATCTGCTCGCAAACCGTGCCGACGGAGACCTTGCCGCCCGTGCCCGGCGGCTTGCTGCAGATAAAGCTGCCGTCGGCACTGACCTCGGCAATCGGGTAGCCGATGGTTTCAAGATCATCAGCCACCTCGCGCCAGTCCGTGAAGTTACCGCCGGTCGCCTGTGGCCCGCATTCGATGATGTGCCCGGCAAGGGTGCCGGCGGCCAGCAGGTCATGGTCGTCCCTGCCCCAGCCGAACTCGTGGATGCACGCACCCAGCGTCACCGCGCTGTCCACCACGCGCCCGGTGATGACGATGTCGGCACCGCGTGACAGGGCCTCGGCGATCGGGAAGGCACCGAGATAGGCATTGATGCTGGCAATGGCCTCGACCGGTGGAAAGGAGGAACTGGAGAACATCTCCGTGTGGCCTGCGCTCGCAAGTTCATCGGCTCGGTCCAAAAGATCATCGCCTTCAACCACGGCCACCTTGAGATCAAGACCGGCCTTTTCCACAAGGGCCCGCACGGCTGCGCCACATGCTGCCGGGTTCACGCCGCCTGCATTGGAAATGACCTTGACGCCACGCGCGGCGATGTCCTTGAGATGTGGCGCCATGACGCCGGTGACGAAGTCGGTGGCATATCCCTGATCCGGGTTCTTCGCACGGGCGCGCGCCATGATCGACATGGTGATTTCGGCCAGATAGTCGAACACCAGATAGTCGAGCTCGCCGCCCTCAAGCAGCTGTGGGGTCGCGTGCAACGCCTCGCCCCAGAAGCCGCCTGCACCGCCGATGCGAATGCTTTTCGTACTGCCCATCGTGCGCCTGCCCTGTTGTCCCGCTGTGGGTATGCAGCCTCATGGCGGGCCGCTTGCGTCTCACTGGTCACTGACATAGAGTCCTACAGACCGACCAGTCGGTCTGTCAACGGTCATCCGCTCCGGATATGACCACAGTTGAGGATTGAAGCCTGCCATGGTGCAAGCCGCCCAGATAGCGAAAACCGCCTCTGCTGCGTCCCCTAACCCGCTGTCCAAAGAGCAGCAGGCGGACAAGACACGTCGCGCCATTTGCGACGCGGCGATCAGTTGTCTGGACGAAATGGGATATGCGGACACATCCCTCAACCGCATTCAGGAACGTGTGGGGCTGTCTCGCGGTGCTCTCACTCATCATTTTCCAACGAAGGAAGATCTGATCGCAGCGACGCTCGACATGCTGCTGGCGCGTAGTGTGATGACCGGCAAGCGGGTCGAACGCGCCGCATGGAGCAAACTGCCGGACAAGGATGCCCAGGTCCGCGCGCATCTCAAATGGCTGTGGGAGCGTCTGGTTCGCACGCCGGAAGGCCGCGCCCTGATGGAAATCCTCATGGCTGCGCGCACGGACAAGGCCTTGGGCAAACGGACCGCCAAGAGCCTGATTGACTGGGACGCCCGCATGGGCGCCGCCATTGTTGATGTGTATGAGTCGCCGGATATTGATGACGCCGACGTTGTGACCCTGTGGGCGATCTGCCGTGTCTTCATGCGCGGAATGCTGGTCCATGAGCGGTTCACGAGAAATCGCACCGAAGAAACGGTGATTGTGGACCGGTTCATCGAGCTCATCGCACCGCACCTGAAACTCCGCTAAAACACCCCAAAGAAGACAACGTCGCCAGTTAACCCGCTGGTAAAGGAGACACCCATGCTGAGCCCCCATGACACCGAGGAACGCCGCCAGTTCCGCGAGACCGTTCGCCGCTTTGTTGACACCGAAGTGCGCCCCTATGCCGATGAGTGGGACGAAGCCGAGGAAATCCCCTGGGAGCTGCACGAGAAAGCCGGTGCGCTGGGGGCATTCGGGTTCGGCATTGATGAAGCCTATGGCGGCCTTGGCATGGATGATGCTTTTCTGCGCATGGCGTGGATGGAGGAAATGGGCAAGTCCGGTGCCAACGGCGTGCTGGCCGCTTTGGTGGGCCGCACCATTTCGCTGGACCCGATCCAGAAACTGGCAACACCTGAAATCCGCGAGCGGGTGCTCCCTGAAGTTGTTGCCGGTCGCAAAGGGTCCAGCCTGGCCATCACAGAGCCGTCTGGCGGCTCAGATGTGGCCAACATGAAGACCCGCGCCCACAAGGACGGCAATTCCTGGGTGCTCAATGGCTCGAAGACTTTCATTACAGGTGGCATGAGAAGCGACTACTTCGTGGTGGGCGCCCGCACCGGCGGCGAAGGCCTCAATGGCATTTCGCTCTTCTTCGTCGAGAAAGACGCGCCCGGGTTCGAGCGCACCAAGCTTGGCAAGAAGATGGGCTGGTGGGCGTCGGATCAGGCAACGCTCTACTTTGATGACTGCCGCGTTCCAGCGGAAAACCTCATGGGTGAAGAAGGCCGTGGCTTCATCGAGATCATGAAGAACTTCAATCTCGAGCGCGTCGGCCTGACGGCGGAAGCGCTGGGCATGATGAAGGAAGCGCTGCGCTGCTCCATCGAGTGGGCGCAGGAGCGCGAGACATTTGGCCAGCCGATGATCAATCACCAGGTGATCCGCCACAAGATTGCCGATATGTCCGCCAAGACTGATGCCCTGGATGCCTATCTCCAGCAGATTTGCTACGCCATCAATGAAGGTGAGATGCCGGTAGCGGAAATCTGCAAGGCCAAGTTCTTCGGCACCAAGGCGCTGGAGTTCGTGGCCTCGGAAGCTATGCAGATCCTGGGCGGCGCGGGCTATCTGCGCGGCAATTCTGTCGAGCGCATTTACCGTGAGGTGAAGGTCGTGGCGATCGGCGGCGGCTCGGAAGAAATCATGCGTGATCTCGCGGTCCGCCAGATGGGGCTTTAGGGCCTCCTTTACCGTGTTTGCGGCTGCAAGAGACCGTTCACCTGATCTGCGGTAAGCTGGGGCATTCCGCTGAGGAGATGAGCCATGCCGTTTGCCTTGATTGTCAGACTGATCGCGACACTCGTTGTTGCCCTGTCATTTGCGACAGGTGCAAGCGCGGATGACACCGCAGACCTACCGCGCTGCGAACCGGCTTCGCTGGGGGCGACGGCCTGCATGGACGGCGTGCTCTGTGAGTGCATACAAGTGCGCGGCGGCAGCATCTCGGGCGAATTGTCCGGCGTGAAATGGAACTGTGATGCCCTGCGCCCGCGTTGCGGCGATGAGGCGGCACTCGGTGATGGCGGCGTGCCGGCGACAATCCCGCCGGTCGCCTTCCCCTACCCGCACTCGGTCGGGATCGACCGCAGCGAGGAGACAACCATCATCCGCCAGAACCAGACGACCAATTCCGACAACACGAATGTGAACGTCAACAACTAGCGGCGGGCTACTCCGACACCTATTGGCAGGTGTAATTGACCCGGACTTCAGCGCCCATGGCGCGCTCCCGCTGGTCGTAGTCGCGGCTGCTGCTGAGGATTTGGCCAGTTGCAGGTGCTATGCAGCGGCGGGCAATTTCATCCTGCGCGACCAGCATCATCTCGTTCCAGTGACGTTCCTTGATGCCGCCCGGGCCCCGGTTGGTCGGGTGATAGGTCACCAGCACTTCATAGACGGGTTTTTGCAGGAACACCTGATCCTGGAGGGTGATCCAGGCGATGTTGTAGGTGCCGTGCTCGCCGACAATCGCGCCACGCGGACCCCGCTCAAACAGGCCCTCATGCTGTGAGGGCTGCTGCGCTGATGTCGTCTGGCAGCCAGTCATGAGAATCGCCAGAAATGCGGCGATAGCCGTTCCGCCAAAGCGGCGCGAAAGCAAGATTGCCTGAAACCGGTCTTTCATGCTGTATCTCTCCTGAAAGCCGCGCCCGTTTATAATTCCGGGCTGCAGCGAAGCACCCTGCACACGTGTAACGCTAACATATTGCGAGTAAACCGATGGACGAAAACATCCAGGCAATGACCCAGCAGGCAACCGAAACCCTTGGTGCCCTTGCGGTAACCTATGGCATCAGCCTCCTCGGCGCGGTTGTCATTCTGATTGTCGGTTTCTGGGTCGCCAATCGGGCGCGCAGCGCCGTTGTGCGGCTCATGCAGCGTTTTGATGGCATCGACCAGACCCTGACGGCGTTTCTTGCCGGGATGGTTCGCTACACGATCATCATCGTTACGGTCCTGGCCGTGCTGGCTGAGTTCGGTGTGCAGACGGCAAGTCTTCTCGCCGTCATGGGTGCAGCGGGTCTGGCAATCGGCCTGGCGCTTCAGGGCACGCTCTCGAATGTGGCAGCAGGCGTGATGCTCTTGTTCCTGCGCCCCTTCAAGCTGGGTGACTTTATCGATGCCGGTGGAGTTTCGGGCACCGTGAAGGCGATCACCCTCTTCCGGACGGAATTGTCGACCCCGGACAATGTGCAGATCTTCGTGCCCAACAGTGACGTCTGGGGCT
>JANQMQ010000414.1 GCA_028279995.1 Candidatus Phaeomarinibacter sp.
CAAAGGCCGGAAGGCCGAAGCGCTGCCGCATCTCACCGGGCAAAACGCCGGCGGCTGGCCGTAGCTGGGTGGGCTTGTCAGACACCACACACTCCTAAATCCATAATTTTTTGTGATTTATTTTATATCACACATTCAAACAGATAATTAGCCTATCGCCGGTAGCCAAGCAAATTCGTAGTCTTTTGCCCATATAAATACCCAATCTTTCATGCAGCTAGGTCTATGAGCTGGCCGAAACCGCAGGAGCACAAGGATGTACCGCAATCACTGGACGTGGATCGGGCTTGGTGGGCTGGCCATTAGCGGTGTTGTCCTGCTTCTTGTCTTGATGAATCCCGGCAGTCTCTCCGACGAAAATGATCAGATGCGTCTGGTCTATCTGGTTCTTCTCCTGACGCTGGTGGGCTCCTCAGTCATCGTGGGATGGCGCGAACGCGCGGGGCTCGCCCTCAAGCAGGCCCTGGCCTGGATTGCTATCGGCATCGTACTCGTCACCGCCTATTCCTTTCAGACCGAGTTCAAGATGCTCGGCGCTAGGCTCATGGGTGAGATCGTCCCTTCGAGCCCGATTGAGCAGACAAACGGGGAAGTCACCCTGCGGGCAAGTATCGACGGCCACTTTCATGTGCAGGCGCTCATCAATGGCACCAATGTAAGACTGCTCGTGGATACGGGCGCCAGCGATGTCGCCTTGTCGGCTTCAGACGCGGCGCGGCTGGGCATTGATGCATCAACTCTGCGGTTCGACCGTCTTTACAACACGGCCAATGGTACGGTGGCTGGCGCCCGGGTTGTTCTGGATGAAGTGCGGGTCGGCTCGCTTACTGTTCGCAATGTCGACGCGTCCATCACAAGAGGCGACGGCCTGTCCCAGTCGCTTCTGGGCATGTCATTCCTGCGGGAACTCAGTGCAGTGCAATTTGACGGAGACCGGCTCATTTTGCGTCAGTAGCCAACCCAAAACGCATGTCCTTCCGCAATAAAAAGGTGGCATAAGGCGTGCTACCTCCCTTTCAGCACTGTCGCTGTCACCGTCACCAAGAGGCCCTCCCATGCTGCCGACCCCCCGCGCGGATATCTCACCCAATACGCTCGACTATGAGAACGTGCCTCTCGTGGCGCCTCAGGGCTTCCGTGAATATGACGCGAGATGGCTGTTCGAGAAGGAGATTAACCTTCTCGGCGTCCAGGCTCTGGGTACCGGCCTGGGGACTCTCATTTATGAGCTCGGCGTCAAACCTGAAATCGCCGTCGGCCATGACTACCGGTCCTATTCAACCAGCATCAAGCAGGCCCTCATCACCGGTCTTATGGCTGCAGGCGTCAAAGTTCACGACATTGGACTTGCCTTGTCGCCGGTCGCCTACTTTTCACAGTTTGCATTGGACGTTCCCTGTGTCGCCATGGTCACCGCAAGCCACAATGAGAACGGCTGGACAGGTGTGAAGATGGGCGCGAACCGCCCGCTGACATTCGGTCCTGACGAGATGAGCCGTCTCAAGGAAATCGTTCTGGGCGGACAGGGAAAAACCCGCGACGGCGGCAGCTACACCTATGTGGACGACATGCGGGCCCGCTATGTCGCTGACCTGACGGACCGGCCCAAACTCACCCGTAAGCTCAAGGTGGTTGCCGCTTGCGGCAACGGGACGGCAGGCGCCTTCATGCCGGATGTGCTTAAGGCGACCGGCGCTGAGATCATCCCGCTTGATTGCGAGCTTGACCACACCTTCCCGCGCTACAATCCCAATCCTGAAGACATGGAAATGCTCCATGCCCTTCGCGATGCCGTTCTCGAACACAAGGCCGATGTCGGCCTTGCCTTCGACGGTGACGGGGACCGCTGCGGTGTTGTGGACAATACCGGCGAAGAGATCTTTGCGGACAAGGTCGGTGTCATGCTGGCGCGCGATCTGGCCCGGCAGCACCCGAACGCCAAGTTCGTGGTGGACGTCAAAT
>JANQMQ010000418.1 GCA_028279995.1 Candidatus Phaeomarinibacter sp.
GCGTTCTGTCAATCCAGGCCGCACGCCGATATGCCCCCGCCCTGCATCAGTTCGGTCTCGCGCACAGCCGCGGATGGGGAACACCTGTGGATCTTGACGCGGCGCGCGATGCTTTTCTTCAGGCGGTGGAGTATGACTTTCCCGGTCGCGGCGAAACGGCTTACGAGCTTGGCCGCCTTTACCAGCGCTCCGTCGGCGAAGACTGCAACGCGCTGGCTGTCTCCTGGTTTCAGCGCGCTGAGGCGTGGGGGTACACCAAGGCGCATCTGCAACTGGCCGTCCACTATGAGCGCGGTCTTGGCATCGACCGAGACATTGATCGCGCTTTTCGTCACTACGAAGTAGCAGCAACTCACGGCTCCGAAGCCGCCGCGATCAAGTTCGCCCGTGCTCTCAAGCGGGGTGCTGCGGGTCTGGCAGCTGACCCTGATCGTGCGGCTTACCTTGCCGACATCGCCATGCGGTCCCTTATTCAAAAGGCACGGGCTGGTTCCGGCAGTGCGGCAAAGCTCCTTGGGCGTCTTTACCGCGACGGCGACTTCGTGGACATGGACCTGACGAGTGCCCGGCGCTGGTTTCAGCGATCCGGCGAACTCGGTGATCCCGGTGGGATGCATGATCTTGCCCGCCTGGTGCTGGCGAACGAGACGGATCCGATTCAACACCGCCGTGCGCTTGCCTGGTTGCGCCGCGCCGTATCCCTTGGCCATGGCGGCGCCATGACCGCAATCGGTCGGTTTCATCTTGCTGAAAAGTACGGACTGAACCGCAACGGTGCGGTCATCTGGTTTGAGCGCGGCGTGGAGGCTCTGCACGCCGGGGCGATGGAAGAGCTGGCGCGCCTCTATGCCGCCGGTGATCTGGTTCCCCGTGACATGACCAGGGCACTGGACCTGGCTGAGCGCGGAGCCGCACTCGGCCATCGTGGTTCCCAGACTTTGCTGACGGACCTGCGCCTGCGCCGCGGTTCGGTCACGGGCAAGGATCAGAAATCCGATCAGCATAAGTCATCCGCGGCCGCTCCTGCGTCACTCCCCCAACTTGAAGTCGAACTGTAAGAGGTCTCCCAATGGTTTTCAGCTCTCTCGAGTTCATCTACCTCTTTCTGCCTCCTACGCTGGCCGGGTTCTTCATCCTGCGCTGGCTGGGCTGGGAGCGCGGCATCATCTGGTGGCTGATTGCCGCCTCGCTGGCTTTCTATGCCTGGTGGAGCGTGGCGCATCTCGCTCTTCTTCTCGGGTCGGTCGCGGTCAACTTCCTGCTTCACCGCATGCTGGTGCGTGAGAAAAACGGGTATGTGCTGTGGGCCGGCATCATCGGCAACCTGGCGACACTTGCTTACTTCAAATATGCGGACTTCCTGCTCGCCAATGTGAACGCGGTGGCGGGAACGGATCTTTCGATGCTCGGCATCATTCTGCCGTTGGCTATTTCGTTCTTCACTTTCCAGCAGATCTCTTTCCTGTACGACACCTACAAGGACCGCATCGCGGAGTGTGACTTCTCACGCTACATGCTGTTTGTCGTGTTCTTTCCGCAACTCATTGCGGGACCGATCGTCCTGCAGAAGGACACCATTCCGCAGTTCCGGCTCGCCATCTTTCAGAGCCGCGTCTTCATGAACCTGGCAGTCGGCGGCACGCTGTTCGGCATTGGCCTGTTCAAGAAGATCGTGCTGGCAGACGGCGTTGCGCCCATAGCCAACACGGTGTTCGGTCTTGCGGACGCCGGTCAGGCAGTGCCGATGGAAGCTGCATGGATTGGGGCGCTTGCCTACACCTTCCAGATCTATTTCGACTTTTCCGGCTATTGCGACATGGCGTTGGGGCTGGCACGCCTGTTCGGCATTCGCCTGCCCATCAATTTCCACTCGCCTTACAAGTCCCAGTCGATCGTCGAGTTCTGGCGGCGCTGGCACATCACCCTGTCACGGTTCCTGCGGGACTATCTCTACATTCCGCTGGGTGGCAACCGCTATGGCAGCTCACGCCGCTATGTGAACCTGTTTGCAACCATGGTGCTTGGTGGCCTGTGGCACGGCGCCAGCTGGAACTTTGTCTTCTGGGGCGTGCTGCATGGTCTTTATCTGACCATCAACCATGCCTGGACGGCACTGGTCGGCACTACAGGCTTCTCAGCCTATCTCCCGGCGCCTGTCGCGCGGGTCGTTGCGCAGGGCCTTACGCTGCTCGCAGTCATCGTGGCCTGGGTCTTCTTCCGGGCCGAGACATTCAGCGGTGCGCTGCTGGTACTCGAAGGTATGGCCGGCATGAGCGAGGTCTACGACACCAAGCAGTGGAATGGTGTGCTGACCGACACAGGTCTGTTCTGGATGCAGGCTGCGGTGCTGTCCGTCATCTGTCTGTTTGCGCCCAACGCAATCGAGCTTGTGCGCAAGTATCGGCCCGTGATCGATGTCAAGGACGCGCTGGGCAAGGTTGTCGAGTCAGGCCAGCGGCTCCTGTGGCGCCCGTCGCCTGCCTGGTCGATTGCGATTTTCGCGGTCACGCTCACCTCCATCATTCAGATGTACCGGCTCGATGACCTGACCGAGTTCATCTACTTCAACTTCTAGGAGATCGTGATGCGCAACGTCCCGGTATTCACGCTCGGCCTCCTGTGCTTGATGCTCGGAGTGGCTTCCCAAAGCCTGGCTGCGACGGAGAGTGCATCAACCTCCATTGCACCACAGGGGTGGGTGATCACGCAGTCCGCTTCAGGCAACAGCTACGACACGGCTAGTGAAGAAGTCACGATCAAAGGGCTGACTGGACCCGGCCTTGTAGCTGTAAGTCATGCGGCGGACCAGGAAACCATCATTCAATGGGAGGAAGGTGGCGTCGGCACATCTATTGATTTCAACGGGCGAACAATTGTCGACGGACGTTCACTCGAGGATGTATCGCGCCTTACCGGGTTCAAGGCCAACAGGGCAGGTAACTATGTCTACCTGAAGACGCCGAAGGGTCCCAAGGCGCGGGTACAGCTCTATCTCAATGACGTGAAGGTGCATGAGTGGCCACGCCTCAGCATCGTACGCATCCTGGCATTCAAGGATGAGACCCTCACGGTTTCGGTGTTCGACCGTGACACGAGAGCGACCCAATTCTGGCAGTTTGAAACAGCGATAGCGTCACCAGAACTTCGCACCGCCCGGCATGTGGGCGCGGTGGAAGATTGCCCGATCCTTAAATCCAAAGTGAGCAATGATCGTTTGCTCCTTCAGCTGCATTGCAAGCCGGACAATGGCAGCGATGCCTACAGCCTGCTGCTCGCAGACGGCGCCCTGAAGCCGCTGTATGAAGGGCAGGCTGATGCGTTACTTGCTCAGGGTATGCTGTCCAGGACGGTGCTCAAGGCTTCGCGACCTAAGTCCGGCTATTCAGTCCCGCTTCTTCTCGTAGATGGCACTGCCAGTGCCCGCAGTTTCTTTCATGCGGTCACGACGACACTGCTGAAAGACCTTGGCGAGCCGATGGCGCTGGCCAGCGACGGCGCCGGCAAACAGAGTTGGAGCCAGAGCTATCGCACCAGGGCATTGGCGAGACTGTATGCAGCGACCGGACAGGAAGTGTTTGCCGCGCTCGCCCGCACGGCCATGGAGCGGACACTCCGCCAGTGCAACGAGAACCTCGATGTATCGGGAAACGCAAATCCGCCGTGTGCATGGGCCTCCCGTATCTACTCCACTGACAAGACAACGCCGATCTCGCTGCTGATCAACCAGGCGATGATTTCGTCAAGTCTTCTGGAAAGCTGTCGTGATCTGGCTGACTCATGCCCACCCGACTTGCGCAGGCGTATTCGGCAGAACGCCACCTGTCTGATCAAGGCATATGAGAAGGACTTTGATGAGTCTACGCAGCTTTACCGCATCACCTATGGTGCGCCCTTCCGATATGACGGTCTGTGGGCACCGTGGAACTGGCAGATGAGCTGGGCGGGTGTTCTTGCCCACATGGCGGACGAGACACCGTCTCTTGGCGTTCGCGCGCGCGGACTGGTTGATCGCTTTACAGATACATGGAGCGGCGATGCAAACGGCGCGCTATGGCGGTACTGGCCGGAGCCATACTATGCAGGCTGGAGCGTGGAGGACGAGCTATCTTTCAACCGCCCCCGCCAGTCAGCGAAAAAACTGCCGCGCTACGAAGACCTCAACCATGCAGGGATCAGCCTGCTTGGGATCAAGACTGCCCTGAATACTGAAGCCGGCCTGACCGAACCGCAGTTTGACGCGGTGAGAGCGCGGCTCGACACGCTCCTATCATCAGGAACGGTTCTCCCGCGAGATCTGGATGGGGCAGGGCCGCACAGCCCTCGCTGGATGCCTGGTGCCGGGTGGGACATGGCCAGGTCTGATCTAATGCGCGAGAGATATGCGGGTTTGATGCCGGGCGCACACTCAAGTGACCAGCATCTGGCCTACGCTTACTTTTTTGATCCCGCGGCACCCTTTGAATTGACGCTTACGTTGGCTGACTGCACCGGCGAAGAGTGTCTACCCACTAAAACCTGGCGCTTCACCAGCGCCAAAGCCTTCCTCGCCCAAAACCCGCTGGTGGCATTCAAGCCAACCCATATCAATGCAAGGCAGCAGCTTTGAGACCATTGGATAGCTGTGCGTTTTCACCCGCCACATAAAGGCATTTTAGACTTGTTCTTGTGGCCTGCCTCTACACCCCAAGCTTGCCTGTCAAATTGTCGACAATATACATTTCTTTGATATGATCTCAGCTTAGTAGCGCAATTTCAGGGTTGGCAAAAATGAACAAGATACTGGGGTTTGTGGCTGTTGCGGCAGTGTCATCGAGCCTGTCATTGTCCGCACAGGCAGAGAGGCTTACAGCGGAGAGCGGCGACCTTCTGACCAGCAGCGACATGCGTTCGATGTTTGCGAATGCAACTTTTACCGGCATCAATCAGTTTGGGAATGACTATGTCAGCAACCTCTATGAGGGCGGTGACATGACCGGTGATGCAATCAGCCCGGATGGCGTTTTGCTGGAAAGCGACAGCGGTCGCTGGTGGGTAAAGAACAATGCTTGGTGCCGTGAATGGGACAACTGGTTCGGCGGCTATCCCGCATGCTTCAAGATCGTCAAGGACGGTGACACCATCAAGTTCTTTGACACGTCAAACAATCTCGTCAGTGATACGACCTACACGGCTAACGCGGCGGCGCCTCGTTAGGGGCAGGCCCAATTGGAATCATGAACAGAGGTCAGGCCACTTCGCCAATCACGTGCTTCGCGGTCTCCGGTTCCTGCCAGGCATCGTCGGCGACAGCTTCCATGAAGGCGTTGCGGCGCTCTGCCAGCATCTCATCAATAAGGCTCAGGGCTTGTGTCTGATCTCGACGCATGACGAGCTTGAGAACCTTGTTAAAGCTGGTCGCGAGTTTGCCGGCGGAAACAGCCGGCGCTTCGACGTCACTGGCTAGGAGTGGTAGCAGCATGGAGGCTTGATCATAGGCCTCAACCGCACGCCTGTTGTTGCCCAACGCCACAAGGTAGCGCCCGAACGTGACCTCATCGGACACC
>JANQMQ010000450.1 GCA_028279995.1 Candidatus Phaeomarinibacter sp.
GCCCCGGATCGGCTCTTTCATATGGTCGAACATGCCGGTCTGGATTTGGGCACGGGCCGCCGCGCAAGTCATCGACTCAAACCCCTCCCCATAGGCCAAACAGAATTTGAGCGGCTTGGTTTCGCTCCACTCCTGGAACATGGCGTCCACTTCCGCTTCCAGCTCGGCGAGCTTCGGGCCGGCCGGATGGACCCGCTTGACCACATCATTCATCTTCTGGTGCTGGCGGAAATGCTGGCCCTCCTGCGCACAGAAGCGCACCGCTTCTTCCTTCAGAACGGGATCTTCAATCTGATCCATCGCGGATTGAACCGTTCGGATGAGGAAGGGCTCCAAATAGGGCAGCATCATCCAGGAGCCGACGAACAGGTATGACAGTTCCGGATCATCCTCGATGAAGACGAGGTCCATATCGTCAGGAAACTCGAAGTCCATCCGGCGGATCGGGATGTTCTCGGCAACGTTCATCACTCTCTCCCATTCCGGACGCTTGCTGATCCGGTCATTTACCGTCCATATGGACTGTACTTTTGTTCAGTGTCAATATCCAGGCCAAAAGGAGGGCGATATGGCACAGCAGACAGTCCTGGTGACCGGCGGCACCGGCTTTATTGGTCAGCGCGTGACGGAACGGCTTCTATCCGGCGATTGGGCCGTGGTCTCATTCTCGCTGCCCGGGGAAACCGGACCGGACGGCTGGCGCGACCGCGTTCACCTGCGCCACGGCGACATATTGGACGCTGCCTCTGTTCAAGGCGCGGCGCAGGGCTGCGATCTCATCATCCACCTGGCGGGGCTTGTCGGTCATGGCGGCGATTATGAGCGGCAATGGGCGATCTTCGTGGACGGCACAGGCCATGTCTGTGAGGCCGCCCACGCCGCCGGAGCCCGGCTGGTCGTATCGACCTCGATTGCCGCCTATGGAACCCACATCCAGACCCACATCTGCCATGAAGAGGTGGGCCATGGCCCATGGGCCGGCGCCTATGGACGGGCCAAGCAGGGACAGGAAGACATTGCCCGCCAGTTCGCCGAAGCGCTCGGCCTGGAGCTGACCCTCATCCGCCCCGCCAATGTCTACGGCCTGGGGGGCGGTGGTGCCTGGGGCGACCGGCTGCTCGAGGCCATACAGACAAGTGGCGGCGCACTCATCGGAGAGGCCGAGACAAACAATGCGGGCCTCGTCCATGTCGACAATCTCGCAGATGCAATCTTTCTCGCCGGCACCCAATCGGCAGCCATTGGCCGAACCTACAATGTGTGTGATGGCGAGGATGTGAGCTGGGCGCGGTTCATGACCGATATGGCGGGACTGGTGGACAAACCGCGCCCACCACACTTCGCACTCGAAGACGTCCTGGCGCTAGTGCGCACCAATGAGAATCCTGCAGCCGTTATTGGGCCAAAGGACCCAAACCTGCCCTTCCTTGAAGGCATCAATCTTGTCGGCTTCGACAACCGTTTTCCAAGCGACCGCATCCGCAGCGAACTTTGCTGGGTACCGCACATTTCCTACGCCGATGCCATGGCCGCCTGGAGGGCGGCACGGTGACCCGTCCTCTTGGCAATCAAACAAGACCGCGTATTGAGACCTGATGGCTGATGATGAAGACACTGGACGGCGGCCCCCTCGCCGGTCCCAGCAGGAACGCCGCGAAGGCACGCGCCGCAAAGTCCTGGACGCCGCGCACACGACACTGATCGAGCGCGGCTATTCCGGCGCTTCGACTTGGGCGATCTGCGAAACGGGTGGGTTTTCCAAAGGCACTCTACTGCACCATTTTCGTCAGCGCTCACACCTGTTCCAGGCGCTCATCGCCGACCTTTCGCGTCACTCCTTGTCATCCCTGGATGAGGCCATGAACCGCGCCACCCCTGGCAGCCGGATTGATACATTTCTCGACTGGCTCTGGTCGACGCTGGAGGGCGACTTTTTCGTCATTGGCCTGGAGATACTGACAGGGGCCCGGACCGATCCCGCTTTGCGCGAAACCGTCAGGCTTGACGGCGATGCGCTGTC
>JANQMQ010000458.1 GCA_028279995.1 Candidatus Phaeomarinibacter sp.
CAATCAGGAACGCGCCTACACATCACCTATCTGGTACGATCCGGCTTAGCGCTCCAAGGCTGGAACAATGAAGTTGAGTATCAAAGACCTTTGGCGAGAGCCATTGGTGCATTTTCTTGCGGCAGGGGCTCTTATCTTCGCGCTTGATGCTGCCTTGCCCCGTGACCAGGCCGAAGGCAACCAGATTGTTGTTTCGCTTGAACAGGTGGAACAACTGGCTCTCCTGTGGGAACGCACCTGGGGTCGTCCGCCCACGGATCAGGAATTGCAAGGCAGCGTCCGGGACTACATCAAGAACGAAGTCTACTATCGTGAGGCGTTGAAGCTCGGCCTTGATGTCAATGATCAGGTCATTCGTCGGCGATTGCGCCAGAAACTGGAGTTCTTTGTCGTCGAGGAGTCATCAGGCCAAGCTCCATCGCGCGAGGTACTGGAGGCCTGGTACGAGGAGCATTCACAGAACTATCTGGTGCCCGCGGAATATACGTTCGAACAGGTCTACTTTGCCGCCATTGATGAGGGCCGCATCGGTCAGGCATTGCTGCAACTGGGCGAAGGGTCTGACCCGAAAGGTATTGGTGACAGAATTAGCCTGCCTGCGTCCATGACCTCAGCGCCGGCGACTGCAGTATCGCGCACCTTTGGCGATACGTTTGCCGAACAGCTGTCTGTCACGCCAACAGGTGAATGGAGTGGTCCCATCAGGTCCGGCCTTGGCACCCATCTGGTTCGCCTCACAGCCGTCACACCGGCCCGGCCGCTAACCTTCAACGAAGCTCGCCCACAAGTCCTGCGTGACTGGATGGCGGACGCACGTGTTGCAGCGGAAGAAGATGCGTATGCACGCATGCGGGCCCAGTACGATATTCGAATTGAAGGCACGGAAGAGTGAGTGCCTCGGTGTGGCGTTCCGTCCTTCGGTTTTGCTGGGTGCTTGTCTTCACCAGTGTCTCGATTGCCTCGGCGACTTCAGGTGCCTCAGCGCATGAACTTCGGCCTGCGTATCTTGAGATAGCCACCCATGGTTCCACGACATATGAGATGGTATGGAAAGTGCCGGTGCGGCAGGGGCGTCCGCTGGCGGTCGAACCACAGTTCCCGGCGGGCTGTGCCATTGAAGGATCGCCGGAACGCAGCCTTGAGAACGCGGCGCTTCTTGTCCGCTTCTCACTCTCATGTGAAGCAAGTCTGGCCGGACAGCCCATCCGGTTTGAAGGGCTCGAAGGGACACTGACAGATGTACTCGTGCGTGCCTCGCTCGGTTCCGAAAACCAGACTGCGCGAGCGACACCCGGCGAGCCAACAATCACACTGCAAGCCAGGCCCCAGGCAAATGAGGCTGGTTGGACCTATTTCTGGCTTGGCCTGGAACACATTCTGTTGGGCTACGACCATCTGCTGTTTGTGCTGGCGCTCCTTTTTCTTATCACCGGTTTGCGCCGCCTTGTCGAAACCATAACGGCATTTACGGTGGCCCATTCGCTCACTCTTGGATTGACAGCAACAGGTTGGATAGGTTTGCCCGGGGCGCCTGTTGAGGCAGTGATTGCTCTGTCGATTGTCTTCCTGGCCCGGGAAGGAGTGCTCAAGATCATGGCCGGGGAGGGGCATGTACCCCGCCTCTCCGAGCAGCGCCCATGGATCGTGGCCTTCGCATTTGGATTGCTGCACGGCTTTGGGTTTGCAGGGGCGCTGCAGGAGATAGGGCTGCCGGATGGTGCGGTTCTGCTGGCGCTGTTTACCTTCAATCTGGGGGTTGAGGCAGGTCAGATATTGTTCGTTCTAGTGGCATCCTCGGTGCTTGGCATGATGGCCATGTTCGTTCCGCGCCGCCTCGTTGAACTGCCGCTCACATATGGTATTGGCGCGATGGCGAGCGTCTGGCTGATCGAGCGGCTGCCCGTATAGACGCGGGTCTTGCCCCAACCTCCTACAATGGGGTAATTCCCGCACCTAATGGCGTGTTCTTTCGTCAGGGGCCTGGCCTTGAAACTCAGGGCATAAATCCGGAAAACCGCAGAATACCTACCGGTACCGCTCCTCCGCGGACATCACTGCCGCTTTGTCACATACGCAAGCTTGAGGGTTACACATGGAATATCTCGACAAGGACGGCATTCGCGTCGCGGCTCCGCTGGTCGAATTCGTTGAAAGCAAGTGCATTCCGGGGTCCGGAGTGGCCGCAGACACTTTTTGGAAGGGTGCCGCAGAGATTTTCAAGACCTTTTCGCCTGAGAACGACAAACTGCTTGCCGTTCGCGAAGAGCTGCAGACCAAGATTGATGCCTGGCATGTAGCCAATCCAGGCCCGATCAACGACCACGCCGCCTATGAATCGTTTCTGCGTGAGATCGGCTATCTGGTTGAAGAACCGGCACCATTCGGTATCACCACAGAAAATGTCGACCCGGAAATTGCGACTATGGCCGGTCCGCAGCTCGTGGTCCCCTCACTCAATGCGCGTTTTGTGCTGAATGCAGCCAATGCTCGGTGGGGCAGCCTCTATGACGCCTTCTACGGCACGGATGCGCTTCCCGGGGAAGCCAAGGGACCAGGCTACGACGAAGAGCGCGGCGCGCAGGTTGTGGACAAGGCCAAGAGCCTTCTGGATGAGTTCGCACCCCTCGCGTCCGGGAGCCACAAGGATGTGACCGGCTATAAGGTCGAAGGCGGTGCACTGTCTCCGGCGCTCAAGGACCCGTCCCTGTTCGCGGGCTTTACGGGCCTGCCGGACAATCCGGATTCGGTTCTGCTTAAGCACAATGGCTTGCACATTGAAATTCTGATCGACCGGTCCACCAATGTGGGCTCAACCGATCCGGCAGGTGTCACCGATATTCTCATGGAAGCCGCACTGACAACCATCGTTGATCTCGAAGACTCGGTTGCAGCCGTTGATTGCGCTGACAAGATTGATGCCTACACAAACTGGCTCGGCCTGATGAAGGGTGATCTGGTCGAGAGCTTTGACAAGGGCGGCAAGACGTTGACCCGCAAGCTGAGTGCGGACAAAGACATCACCACGCCTGACGGCAAGGCAAAGACTCTGCAGGGCCGCAGCACGCTGCTGGTTCGCAATGTCGGCCATCTCATGAAAACCGAAGCTGTGCTTCTGGAAGATGGCAGCCAGGCCCCTGAAGGTGTGATGGATGCGCTCATCACAAACCTCATCTCCCTTCAGGACGTGGGCCCGAACGGCCGCCGCGTCAACAGCCCGGCTGGCTCCATCTATGTTGTGAAGCCAAAAATGCATGGGCCCGATGAAGTTGCTTTCACGGACCGCCTGTTTGCCGCTGTTGAAGACCTGATTGGTCTATCCCGTGGTACCATCAAGGTCGGTGTCATGGATGAGGAGCGCAGGACCTCTGCAAACCTGGCAGCATGTATCAAGTCCGTTTCCGGTCGTATCGTGTTCATCAACACGGGCTTCCTGGACCGTACCGGTGATGAAATGCACACCAGCATGAAAGCCGGTCCGATGATCCTGAAAGCGGACATGAAGTCCACGGACTGGATCCAAGCCTATGAAGAACGCAACGTGGCCATCGGTCTTGCATGCGGCCTCTCGGGCAAGGCGCAGATCGGCAAGGGCATGTGGGCAGCCCCTGATCGTATGGGCGACATGTTGGACCAGAAAATCGGTCATCCCAAGACCGGCGCGAATACGGCTTGGGTGCCAAGCCCCACAGCGGCAACCCTGCATGCGATCCACTATCATCAGGTAGAGGTCTTTGGCCTGCGCGATGAGATCGCCAAGCGCGGAACTCCATCGCTTGAGCCGCTTCTTTCCGTACCGCTTGCCAGAGATACCAACTGGCCGACGGATGTTGTTGAGCGTGAGCTTGAGAACAATGCCCAGGGAATTCTGGGCTACGTGGTTCGCTGGATTGATCAGGGTGTTGGCTGTTCCAAGGTCCCTGACATCAATGACATCGGCTTGATGGAAGACCGCGCAACGCTGCGCATCTCTTCCCAGCACATGGCAAACTGGTTGATGCATGGCATCTGCACACCGGCCCAGGTCGATGCAGCGTTCGAGCGCATGGCCGCCAAGGTGGACGAACAGAATGCCGGCGATGCGGCCTATGAGCCGATGGCACCCAAGTTCGACGGGCTGGCGTTCGAAGCAGCCAAGGCATTGGTCTATCAGGGCGCTGACCAGCCCAGTGGCTATACCGAGCCCCTGCTGCATGCCTATCGCGTCAAGAAGAAGGCCTCATAGGCCACATTCTTCGGCAACCGACGATGCAAGGGACCCCTGCCGGGATTGATTTTCGGGCGGGGGTTCTGCCGTTTTCGGCCCAAAACACACGCCAACTCAGTCGCTTACTGGTCAAGTAAGGCAACCTTGCTATATAAAATGACAAAAAGTCATTTAGGGAACCTAGGACAGTGCCATGACCGAAGCCAAAGAACTTGTCGACTTTGATTCAGACGCCCTGCGCGAAAAGTATCGCGTTGAGCGCGACAAACGCCTCCGCGCTGATGGGAACGAGCAATACCGAAACATCACCGGCGATCTCGCGCAATATCTTGATGACCCCTATGTGGAGCCCGGATTTACCCGTGAGCCGCTGACGGATGAGGTCCAGGTCGCGGTAATTGGCGGTGGTTTTGGCGGATTGCTCGCCGGGGCCGAACTGCGCAAAGCGGGCATCAAGGACCTGCGCATGATCGAGAAGGGCGGCGACTTCGGGGGCACCTGGTACTGGAACCGCTACCCGGGAGCAGCCTGCGACATCGAGAGCTACGTCTATCTGCCGCTGCTGGAGGAAACGGGTTTCATCCCGTCTGAAAAATACTCGCGCGCATCGGAGATTCTCGAACACAGCCAGCGCATCGCACGGCACTTTGACCTCTATGACAATGCCTGCCTGCAGACAGAAGTCACCGACATGTGGTGGGACGAGGATGCGTCACGCTGGGTCATTGAAACCAATCGTGGTGACAAGATGCGAGCCCAGTTTGTAATCATGTCCAACGGACCGCTGCATCGACCAAAGCTGCCGGGTATTCCAGGTGTTGAGACATTTGAGGGGCACTCTTTCCATACCAGCCGCTGGGACTATGCCTATACCGGCGGTGCACCTGAAGGTGGCCTCGACAAGATTGGCGACAAGCGGATCGGCATCATCGGCACCGGCGCGACCGCAGTCCAGTGCGTGCCGCATCTCGCGGAAGGCGCGAAGCAGCTCTATGTCTTCCAGCGAACGCCATCGTCCATTGACGTCCGCAACAACCGGCCGACCGACCAGGAATGGGCAAAGACACTGGAACCCGGGTGGCATAAGCACCGCATGGAGAATTTCAACATTCTCGTCTCTGGCGGCTTTGCTGCGGAAGACCTGGTGAATGATGGCTGGACTGACATCATCCGCAATTTGCTCTTTATTGCCAGTCAGGGTGACAACAAGGATCTGTCGCCCAAGGACCTCGCAGACCTTGCTGAACTGGCCGACTTCAAGAAGATGGAACAGGTCCGGGCTCGGGTCGACGACATCATTGCGGACCCGAACACAGCTGAATCCCTGAAACCCTGGTATCGCCAGTTCTGTAAGCGCCCCTGCTTCCACGACGAGTATCTGCAGGCTTTCAACCGCCCTAATGTTGAATTGGTGGATACAGCCGGCAAGGGGGTAGACCGCATCACCGAAAACGCCGTATGGGCCAACGGCAAAGAGTATGAAATCGATTGCCTGATCTACGCCACCGGCTTTGAGGTGGGGACGGAATACACCCGCCGTGCGGGCTACGACCTGAAGGGCCGCAACGGCATGACTTTGTCAAAGAAGTGGGAAGACGGCATGCGCACACTCTATGGCATGAACGTGCGTGATTTCCCCAACGTGTTCATCATGGGCCCCGCGCAGGCCGGCTTCACTGCCAACTATCCTCATCTGCTGATCGAGCAGGCAGCGCATATTGCCTATGTGGTTGATGAGGCCAACAAGCGTCAGGTCCGAACTGTTCAGCCTACTGAAGAAGCGGAGAGCGCCTGGGTCCAGGAAATCATCGACAATGCCGCCCTTCGACGCAAATTCCTCGAAGAGTGCACGCCGGGCTATTACAACAATGAAGGCAAGCCGGCGGATCGCAGTGAACAGAACAACGCGTATGGGGCAGGTTCCGTAAAATACTTTGAGATCCTTGATGAGTGGCGGTCTACGGGCAAGCTGGAGGGGCTGGAACTCGCCTAGGCTCAGGTTGCGAAGGCGTGTGTCTCCTGCTAACTGCGATGGTATGAGCCCAGTGCGGCCGGTGGCCTGTGCCTCCTGCTAGTCTGAACCGCCATAGGTTCCGAAACCCGCATTGGCTCTGCCATTGCCGGTTTCGTCATGTTTCGCCCGCAGTGCAATGGGGAGGGTGCCATGGCAACGAGGGTTACAGACAAAAAGGGGGTTGTTGCGGCGACGATCAACCGGACTCACATGATCGGCAACTGGCCGGAAGATGTGAAAGCCGAGTTGAGTGCCGCAGGCGAGCTCTGGCGGTATTCCAAGGGAGAAACAGTCCTGCAGGCTGGCGAGCCAACGCAGTCGATTTGGATTATCGCCGAGGGATCTCTCATAAACGAACGGACATATGCAAACGGCAGGCACATGATGACAGCCGTGTTGCGACCAGGCTGGCCCCTTAAGGTAACCGCCATTTGGAGTGATCAGGGGGTGCCGTTTGGACTAACAGCGCGTGGAGACTGTTCCGTAGTGGTCATTCCGGGAGAGACATTCCGGCGAGTGGTAAGCAGCGACTTGTCACTCTTGCAACAGGTTACGTCCTTCATTGGGAAACAGTACCAGCAAGATATTGTCAGCTTGCAGTTGCGCACCATGGCGTCCCTTGAATGCCAGCTTGCGCTGATCATGGTCTTTCACATGCAACCGAGCATGCATCTTGCTGACAATGCACCTCGCGGCCCTGAGACCAGTCCCCTGAACATTACACAGGAAGAAATGGCCGCAATACTGGGATGCTCGCGGCAGAAAATAAATGTCATCATGCGGCAGATGGAACACGACGGACTCATCCGGCGCGATGGGCGCCTTGTTCGCATTGCAGACTATATGGGTCTGCTAGAGCTGATCGAGCGTGATGATCCTGTCGAACCGGATTTCAGAAAGATGTTTGAAGCCTGGCAAGACACTCTGGAGACTGCCACCGACCAGGCTACCTGAGTGCTTCTGGTTTTGATTGCACGCCGAGCGGCGAAAAAGCGTTGCAAGAGTCATCCAGATGACAGAAAGGCTCGTGCATCGGGGGTATCAAAGAGCCACTAGGGCTCGCCTACCCCAATACGGAAGCGGGCATGTGGGTGCTCAGGCATGGGCAATGGGTCCGGTGGGGTGGATGCGTTGGGAAACGCAGGCAGAATTCGGCTGGCTACAGCCGGGCTAAGTCCTCAGGCGTATTGATATTGGCAAATGAACCGTCAACCACTTCTTCTGAGACAGGGATGGTGGCGGCATTTGTCGCGTCCAGCATAGCGACCAAAGACTTCTTTCCTGCAGCTGAAAGCTGTTGCTCGACCAGCGGCAGGATTAACACCGGCCACATCGCGCAAGCAGCTTCAATTCCATGCTCGGACTTGAGAACTGCTGGACGTGAAGAAACGGATGTCTGAAGCAAGGCAACCAGATTCAAAGGCAGTCTGGGAACGTCGCATGGAGCAGTGACGACCTGCGAATAGCCGTTGTCGGCAGCCCATGTGAGCCCGGATGCAAGACCCGCCAGGGGACCCTGGTTTGCATGATCACCGTCATCAAGAAGTTGGAACGGCAATCCGTAGGATTGCTGCGCGCCGGCAAGTACTACGTTTTGCACTTGCGAGGAGAGCCGCTCAGCCACATGGGCAATCATCGGGCGTCCATCAAGAAGCGCAGCGGCTTTGTCTGCGCCAAAGCGCTGGCTGCTGCCACCGGCCAATATGATCCCGGCAAGGTCTTTCAATGGGTGATGCTCATGGATTGGCCTTCAGACCTGTTGCAAAGCCCGACAATTAGTAGGTTTTAAAACAAAACGGACGATGCTACAACGCTTTCATTGGATACAGCTTGGCTGCACACTGATTTGTGTATGGGGCCGCCGAAAGTAGGGCTCTGTTTTGGCGTCTCTGGCATTGAACGGTGTTTGAATGGGCAAAGCCCATCCCACTGGGTTAAACTTGAGGTGGAGCCGAGTTTCTGCAACCGTCTGAATAAGGTCCATGACAGAGTGATTGATCCCTTTGGCCGCAGCGTTACCTATCTGCGTCTGTCCGTAACAGACAGGTGCGATCTCCGGTGCACCTATTGCATGGCGGAAAAGATGACGTTCTTGCCAAAGCAGGATCTGCTGACGCTGGAAGAGCTAGATCTCCTTTCAACAGCCTTTATCTCAAAGGGCATAAGAAAACTCAGGATCACAGGTGGCGAACCTTTGGTGCGTCGTGACGTGCTCAAGCTCATCGACAGTCTGTCCCGGCATCTCAAGTCCGGTGCGCTCGACGAACTGACACTCACCACAAACGGTACGCAACTTAAGAAGCACGCTGCCCGGCTCGCCAAAGCAGGCGTGCGTCGCCTCAATGTCTCGATTGACAGTTTGGTCCCCGAAAAATACGCGCGAGTTACCCGCGGTGGCGAGCTTGCAACCGTTCTTGACGGGATCAAAGCCGCCAATGATGAAGGGATGCGGGTCAAGATCAACGCGGTGGCACTCAAACAGGACAATGCCGACGAACTGGCGGACATGATTGGGTGGGCCCACGGCGAGGGGCATGATTTCACAGTCATTGAGGCGATGCCCATGGGAGAAATCGGCGAGGACCGGTTTGACCAGTACATCCCCCTCAGCATCGTCCGCGAGACCCTTGAATCAAAATGGCAGTTGACACCGCTTGCGCACCGCACCGGCGGACCTGCCCGGTATGTGCGGGTGGAGGAGACCGGCGGGCAGCTTGGATTCATTACGCCGCTTACACACAATTTCTGTGAAGGCTGCAACCGTGTAAGGCTCACATGTACCGGGCAGCTTTACATGTGCCTTGGCCAGGAAGATAACGCGGACCTGCGCGCGGTCATGCGGAGTAGCGATAACCCGCAAGAAGCCCTCTATGAAGCAATCGACGAAGCCATTTCCCGCAAACCCAAGGGGCATGATTTTGTGATTGATCGCCCGGGAAGCGCACCGGCCGTTCCACGGCATATGTCAGTGACCGGCGGCTGACCTTTAGGCCCCACTGCAAAACCTGATCGACACCAAACCGCATATCCCTGATACAAATAGGGTGTTGCAGGTATGGTGCTGCAGCCGTTGAGCCAGGCTGAAAGATGACCGAGATATCGACAACGCCGAAGGAAGCGGAAGACCGACTGTCACTGGACAGGCGCGCTCTTGAACTGGAGCAGGCGAGGCTTCTGTTCGAGCGTGCACGGTCATCTGCGATCAGTGTCTTCGCACTCGTCGCCCTATTCTCTTCAATCATGGCGCTTGTCGTTGGGCTTTTTGAAGCGGGCGTATGGTTTGCGGCAGCCACCGTCATGATCGGCGTGACATTGTTGCAACCCCGTATGTTCACCCCGCCCGGTGTCACCTCTGAAAACGCGTCGGTATATCTTGGTGTGCATACACTGATATCCGGCGTAACGGGGGCGGTATGGGGTGTTGGTGCTGCCTGGCTGGCGGACCCTGACATTCCCATGAGCGTGTACACAGGTGTTGTGATGGTTGTGACCATCACGCTCGGTGGCATTTCCCCCCAGTCAGCATTTCGAAGGTCCTACGTCGCGTTGGCGACCATGACCATGTTGCCGTTTTCGATCTGGGTTCTGTTCTCCGCGCCATGGCCAATCAATGCAAATGGCATCGGTGTCGTGATCGCCTACGCCTTCTTCATGGCCATCAGCGCCCGAGTTGAAATTGGTACGCGGGACTTGATCGCGGCAAAGCGCAACATCGAGCTTACGGAAGAACTCCGGCGGCAACGCGATGCGGTTCAAAAAGCAAACGAAGAAAAGACAAGGTTTCTCGCAGCGACCAGTCACGATCTGGCGCAGCCGCTGCATGCACAAGGATTTTATATCTCCGCTTTACGGGAGAAATCCTTGGACCCTGAAGCACGCGCCCTTGTTGAGAAGGTTGCGTCAAGCTGGCGAAGCCTTGGCCAGTTGCTGGATGGTCTTGTTGAGATTAACCGGCTGGATGCCGGTGCTGTGCTGCCTGACATGGGACCAGTCAGGCTGAAGCAGCATACTGAAGGTGTCGTGCAGCACTTCGAAGGTCAGGCGGAGCAGCATGGGCTCCGGCTGGCACTGGAGGGACAGGAGTGTGTTGTTGAGACGGACGCCGCGCTGTTATCGCGCATCCTTGGCAATCTCTTGTCCAATGCGATCAAGTACACCCCGGCTGGAGGAGCCGTCACGGTCTCAATCACGTACGAAACGGGCATGGCCCGCCTAGCCATAGCTGATACCGGCGTTGGTATTCCAGCCCAGGCTGTTGAATCAGTATTCGGTGAGTACGTGCAGCTGGGAAATCCAGAACGCAACCGAAACAAGGGATTGGGATTGGGGCTCTCGATCGTCAGACGTCTTGCACAACTGTTGTCCATTGAGGTGGAGCTGAAGTCCCAACCCGGGGAGGGAACAAGCATCACACTGGACATCCCCCTGGCAACAGAGAACGCTGCAGGCAATGATGCCGTCCTGAGCCGTAAGCCGGACGACCACCAGCGCATCAGTAGCCTGCGTGTCCTTGTCGTGGATGATGAAGAAGCTATCCGGCTTTCAATGTCGGAGGTCCTGACCAGTTGGGGGTGTGAGGTTTATTGCACTGGGGGGGATGGCAGCATCGTTGACTTTCTGGACCGGATGGATGCGACACCTGATGTAGTCATTGCTGACCATCGTCTTGGAAACGATGCCGACGGTCTTCAACTCATAGAGACTGTCAGGGATGAACTGAACGAGACAGTTTTTGCCGTCCTGATGACCGGTGACACGAGCGTACCGGTCCTGCGGATGGAAGATGATCAGACAAAAATCCTCTTCAAGCCGATAGATCCTGCTGCCTTGCGGGAATTGTTGCTCAAAAGCCGCTCCGGCAACGTGGATCACGATAGCTGATCAACTGATAAGGCCAAATGACCTGGCTTTGCTGATACAGGCCGTTCTACGAGTGACCCCAAGCTGCCGAAAGATGGCCCTTATGTGGGTTTTGACGGTGTTCTCACTGATGTTCAGAATGCGTCCTATGTCTTTGTTCGAACACCCTTCCGCCATGAGCGTCACGACCTCAATTTGACGCGCTCCAAGTAATTCTGCCGGATCGATTGATGTGCCATCCGGATTTTCGGAGGTAGGATTCCTGGTAACAGATGCATTCTGCCAGGCATCATCAGACACATAGGTTTCGCCGCGGATGGCCGTCTCGATAGCATCCCGCAGCAGGGTGGACGACGCCGATTTGGGAACGAAGCCATTTGCTCCGGCTTGAAGAATCTTGTCGATCGGAGGCGCGGTGTCGATTCCAGAAACAACAAGCACGGGTGTTGAGGGTCTGCGCGCTTTAAGCGCCATGACAAAGGCGATTCCGTTCATCTCCGCCATAACCAGATCAGTGATGAACAGGTCAAAGGCCTGATCACTTTCGATGGCCTTTATGGCATCCGCAGGTTGACCAAAGGCCGTGCAGTGATAGGCAGGATCAAGCACACGAATGATCTCGCTCAGGCCATCCAGAAACATCTGGTGGTCATCCAGCAGAGCAATGTTGATGTGTCTGCTCATTGCACTACGGGTCCGATCTTGGTTTTTTGGTGCTTGTTAGTCACGACCGCCTGGTACTGCGACGATGGTGACAACACCACCATCACGGTAGACATCAAGTTTGATCTTCTTGCCCAGCCGTTCTGCGGTCAAAAGCCGATGCAGGTCATCGACACCTTCAACATCTATGCTGTCAAACTTTAATATGATGTCACCCGGCACCAACCCGGCCTGGGCCGCTGGCGTGCCGCTTTCAAACTGAGCAACCCGAACCGCTCCGGTCTGTTTGCGATCAAGTTCACGAAGGAGCCGCTTCGGCAGCTCAATGGTCTGCGCACCCAGTCCAAGATAGCTGCGGCGTACCTTGCCGTATTTGAGAATCTCTCCAAGAACATATTCAGCCGTGTTGGATGCAATCGCGAAGCACAGTCCCTGAGCCCCGGCAATTACCGCAGTATTGATGCCGATGACCCGACCGTCCGGCGTTACCAAGGGGCCGCCTGAGTTGCCAGGGTTCAGGGGGGCGTCTGTCTGCAGGACATCATCAATCAGCCGCCCTGACTGACTGCGCAGCGAGCGGCCAAGAGCGGAAATCACACCTGTGGTAACAGTGCAATCAAAGCCCAGAGGGTTGCCGATTGCCACGACCAGTTGCCCCTGCCTCAAGAGCGCGCTGTCTCCCAGCTCAGCCCACTCGCGGTGTTTGCCGGGCAAGCGCACAATCGCGACATCCGTGTCCGGGTCGGTCCCCACGACCTCGGCTTCCACCTCGCGGCCATCCGGGTATGCGGCGAGGAGTGATCGTGCGCCATTGACGACATGACTATTGGTAAGGGCGTATCCGTCAGGGGTGAATATGAAGCCGGACCCCGAGCCGGATGACTGGCCCGCAGCAGTCACACGTGACTTGACCTGCAGGTGAACGACTGAAGCCGAGACCGCGTCTACCGCGCCTGCAACCGCCTGGCTGTAGGCGTCCATGAGATCGGCCGATGCGCTGCGGCGCCTCAGTTTGGGTTTTTTTGCATGGTTTCGAGGAGAAAAAAGGCCCAATTCTCACTCCAAATTGCCAAATCCATATGGTAGTTATGGATTAATTGTTCCGTCGGTACGATGCGTACAAGATCAATGTCATCAAGGCATTAGCCGGCCTATCTTCCCTTGGTAAACCATGATTTTCCAAGTGGGTAGAGCAGACTCGGTTAACTTGCCTATGTCACAATTCATCTGTCTGCGGATTGAGCCGCGTTGGTCACAAATAAAACTGCGAGTTCACAACTCAACCGTTGCAAAACATTCTTACACATCGACCTGTTCTCGAATGTCCTGAGAACAAGGAGTTGCTCGATCATTGGGACGAGTTGCGCGGTGATGCGCCGGTGCCTCAGCGCGCACAGTTCAATCCCATGCGAATGCCGCGACACCTGCCGAACCTGATTGTGCTTGAGCCTGACCTCCCTTCAAAGGCGCTGATCCGCATATTTGGAACGGAACTGACGCGCAGGCTTGGCCTTGATCTGACGGGGGCAGACCTGTTCACCCTGTACCAGGGTGAGCGGGCGCAGGAAGTTGTTGATATGATTGCTTGCGTCGTGGAACAAAAACTCGTTGCTGTTGCTTCCAGCGAATGGAGTACGCCCAGCGGGCACATCTTCTCGACTGAGAATATGTGGATACCGCTGGCATCTGACACCGGTGTGATTAACCGGGTTCTGGGGTCTATCTGGGAACCTACGATATCTGACGTCAACATAGATGATCTGGGCGGGGCAGTGGCGCCCGCCCAGCGGCTGTCGCTGCGTAGCTTCCACAAATTCTAGGCTCTGATCCCCGGATCTAAAGCTCCTGAGTACTGACAGGGCCTCAACGCCCCACAACACAGTTGTGTGATTTTCGCGTCAGCTATCCGCTATGCTTTTGTCATCTGCAGTTCCACACCCATATGGATGGCGGGATACTTCACCCACATGTCACCCGATGAACGCACCAGGAAAGACAAGTAGCCATGAAAGCGTCAGATCTCTTCGTACGCTGCCTCGAGGAAGAGGGCATTACTCACATTTTTGGCGTGCCCGGGGAGGAAAACGCCGACTTCATGATGTCGTTGGAGGGGTCTTCCATCGAATTTATCCTGACCCGGCATGAGCAGGGTGCAGCGTTCATGGCGGAAGTATACGGACGCCTCACAGGGAACCCGGCAGGCTGCCTCGGCACGCTGGGCCCGGGTGCCACAAACCTCATCACCGGTGTGGCAGACGCGAACATGGATCGTGCTCCGATGCTGGTACTGA
>JANQMQ010000475.1 GCA_028279995.1 Candidatus Phaeomarinibacter sp.
AACCGGCCCCACAGATATCCTTTGACCGTGAGAGCTATCAGCAGCGCCACATGCCCCCCCGTGGCCAGACACCGATTGTTGTTGAGGGACACGGTCAGCTCCATCGCTGCGCCCTGCTGATAGCTCTCACGGTCAAAGGATATCTGTGGGGCCGGTTCCGCCACCGCCCTGGCTGCGTCAAACCGCGTTGGCGTAATCGCGATCTCTTCGGTGAGCACCTTGATCAACTCAAGCTGGGGATCAAGCACGGGCGATGCGATCACCCCTGCTGCGCGCGCCGCCCCCTCATCAATGGCCTGCTGGGCACTGCATCCGCTGCGCACAGAGCAGATGGCCGCTGCATTAACCGCGCGGCGCAACCGGAAAAGCGTGCGTGTCAGCCGCGGGTCGACGCCGGGACACACAGAAGCGGCAGGGGCTGCATCAATGCCCTTCCCAGGTTTGACCGATGACGGCCGACCTGCGGTTTCAAGGCGCATCATCGCCTTGAGCGCTGCTTCAAGACGAGACGCTGCCTGATCCCAGGCTGTGCTCTGGGCAAGCCGCCCTTCCAGGCGCAGGTTTCCCAAGGCGTCGCGCATGCCGGCGAGTGCCAGCCGGGCGGCCACGCGGCGCCACCGTGGTGTCTGATTGCCGAGAATTGATGCACGCAGGAGCTTGCGTTCAAGTTCCGCCAGATCACCGGCGAGACGTTGGGTACCCAGGGCATCGAGGCCTGACGGCGTGAGAATCGCTGTCAGCCGGGACAAGGTGGTGATGCCGGCAATGCCGGGGGGTGCGGAAGGCGCGCGGGTCCGGGCGCCATTGTCCTGGGTTGCGTCGGCGTCACTGATTAGGCCATCGGCCGCGCCAGATTGCGTATTTGAAGCAAAAGCCACTTCGCCCGTGGCGGCACTCAGAATACCTTCAGCGAAGGTGGCATTTTCAAGCAGGGCATGACGCTCGTCACAGTCTGCCCCGGGACAGGGCATGGCCGCACAGGTAAGGGCGTCCGTCTCGAGGGCTGCGGCTGTGGCCTGCACCGGCGCCAGAATACTGTCGAGATCCGTAGCCATATTTTCATCGAACACGGCGCATGCAGGGGCGTCCCAGTGAGCGAGTGCACCGGCATTGGCTCCTGGTGTCAGGCAGACCATCTCTTTGCCGCACAGCTGAGAGGCACTGGCCGCTGCAGCGGCCAGAGTGGCCACGCCCAGGGCCACATGGGCTGCGCGCTCTGCGGCGTTTGACCTTGCAAGAGCCTTTTGCTGCCTGGTCCAGATGGTGGCATCGCCGTCCAGACGGGACGGCCCCGGCCATACCAGCGCCCCCGGGTTTGTATCCGAGCGAGCTGCCGTCGCCATGGAGCTCGCCTGCGTTTCCAGCTGAGCCGCTTTTTCGGCCAGGCTTTCCGCCAGCGCCCCCGCGAGAACACATGTCCGGCATTCGACATTCCCTGTCTCGGCGATTGCCGGAACGGGTCCAGCAATTGCAGCTGCGAACAGCAGGGATACGACGCGCAGGGACCGACCGATGCCAGCCGGCAGGCCAGCCGCATCCGCGCGGACCTGATGCTGCACGGGCACTTTTTTTCGTCGAATCAGGTTTGGGATGAGGGCCATTCTTCCTATATTGCAGAGCAACATAGGCTTTGTGTATGGTGCGGCACCGATTGACGCTGACACATTGTCAGCACCTGAAAGGTATTCCCATGGCGACAGCAAAAAAGAGCGCTCCCAAGTCCAAGGCCCGGGCCAAAACCACGGCCAAGCGCAAGACAGCAGCCCGCAAGACAACCGCAAAATCCGCCACAAAGGCATCGACAGCTGCAAAGTCCCAGGCAAAGGCATCAAAGCCGCGCGCCATCGCGCAGCCGGTGATCCGGCGCGTCTGGCCGCTGGAAGCTGACGCGATGCGCCGTCATCTGTGCCGCCTGACCCGCGAAGACCGCATTCTTCGCTTTGGCCGCCCGGTTACCAACCGCTTTATCCAGACCTATGTGGATCGCATCGACTGGTTCCGTGACATCGTCATCGGCGCCGTCATTGACGGGGAAATCAAGGCATCAGGTATTCTGACGCCGATCGGCTGGCGGCTGCCACTGGAAGGCTCAGCTGCTGTTTCCGTCGAGACTGACCTGCAGGGCTATGGACTGGGCTCGGAATTGACAAAACGGATGCTGACCATCGGACGCAACCGCTTCATGAGCCGCATCTACATGCTGTGCCTCGTCAAGAACGAGCGCATGTACCGCATCGCCGAGAAATTTGGCGGCGAAGTAGACCGGTTCCGCGATGAAACTGTTGAAGCGCAGTTTGATCTGTCACGGCCGACGGTTTCCACTGTTACGACCGAAGCTGTGTCCGAGGGCATTGCGCTTGGCCGCACGGTGGTCGGACGTGTGCCGGTTATTGGTGCCCTGGCGAACGGCACGCACGCAGCCTAGGCCCGCCACACAATTGATATGCTGCTTGCGGGCGGGCTCTTCTCAGGGTCTGCCCGCGAATCTTTCAGGACGCAGGACCCGTGCTTCGCTCACCGACACGACGCCGGGATAGCGCTCGAACAGCTTGCTGATCTTGGTCAGCACGACGTCCGCCGCTTCCGCATCGGTGATCGCAATGACCACAATGTGGTCTTCAGCACCAGTGAGCTGATCCTCCTGCCACACGCCGGATGTCCCTGCCCCACCTACAGTCTTGAGTGCCGTCCAGCCGGTAACACCGGCGGTTTCAAACACGCGTGCGAAAACACGCAGATGGGCCTTGGCGATGGCCAGTTCGATGCGTTTGCAGATGGTTGTCTCTATAGCCATGGGGCGACGCCTTGGGTCGGTAATTTGGAAGTGAGTAGATCAAACATGGATTATCCCACCAGGAACTGGGCTGCAGATATGTAGAGCGGGATACCGATAACGAGATTGAACGGAAAGGTAATCGCCATCGACAGGGTGAGGTAGATGGCGGCATTCGCTTCCGGCAGCGCCATCCGCATGGCCGCCGGGACGGCAATGTATGAGGCGCTGGCGCACAACACTGTCAGAAGTGCGACGGTGCCTACGTCCTGCCCGAGCAGAGTACCGGCTGTGACGCCCAAC
>JANQMQ010000485.1 GCA_028279995.1 Candidatus Phaeomarinibacter sp.
GCGACGGAAGAGATTGCCCGCAATGCCCAGCAGGCCGCCGGCGGCACTCAGGAAGTGTCATCCAGCGTCCAGGGCGTAAGCGAAGCCTCTCAGGAAGCATCAGCCGCTTCCGCGCAGCTGCTCTCTTCGTCAAGCACGCTCACCGAACAGGGCGATGCCCTGCGCGAGCGGATGCAGGCCTTTATCAACCAGGTACGCGCCGCATAAAGCACCTGGAGAAGAAACAAAAAGGGCGGTTCCTGAAAAGGAACCGCCCTTTCTTTTTGAGTGAGGTCAGAGCTCTATTCAGCAGCGGCCGACAGCGCCAGCTTGGCTTGCGGCGGCAGAGCCTCCTCTGCCAGTGCCTTGGCCGCCTCTTCAAGTGGCAGGATCGTCTGTGCCTCCGAACCCAGACGGCGGATGGCAACCGTCCGCTCTTCGGACTCACGCTGCCCCACGACCAGCAATGCCGGAACCTTAGCCAGCGAGTGCTCACGCACCTTGTAGTTGATCTTCTCGTTGCGGAAATCAGCTTCCACATTGAGGCCGTGGCGCTTGAGCACGTCGATCACTTCCTGGCCGTACCCGTCAGCATCGGACGTGATCGTGGCAACGACGCACTGCAACGGCGCAAGCCACAGGGGGAAACGTCCTGCATGATGCTCGATCAGGATGCCGAGGAACCGTTCGAGCGAGCCGAACAGGGCCCTGTGGATCATGACAGGCTCGTGCTTGTCACCATCTTCACCGATGAAGAACGAGCCAAGACGACCAGGTAGGTTGAAATCGACCTGTACCGTCCCACACTGCCAGTCACGACCGATAGCATCGCGCAGAACGAACTCGATCTTAGGGCCGTAGAAAGCGCCCTCGCCCGGGTTCAGCTCATACTCAAGGCCCGTCGCTTCAATCGCCGTCTTGAGCGCAGCTTCAGACCGATCCCATATGGCATCCGTACCGACACGCTTCTCCGGCCGGTCAGAGAATTTGAGCCGAACATCCTCAAACCCGAAATCGCGATAGATCGACAGGATGAGGTTCGTCACCGTGACACACTCATCCGTGATCTGATCTTCGGTACAGAAGATATGTGCGTCGTCCTGCGTGAAATGCCGCACACGCATCATGCCGTGCAGCGCGCCGGACGGCTCATACCGATGAACCTTGCCGAACTCGGCAAACTTCAGCGGCAACTCGCGGTAACTGCGCAGCCCGTGCTTGAACACCTGCACATGACCCGGGCAGTTCATTGGCTTGAGGCAGAACGTGCGGTCATCCGGCGTAACGGATGTGTACATGTTCTCACCAAACTTTTCCCAGTGGCCGGACTTCTCCCAAAGGGACTTGTCCATCACATCAGGCGTGTTGATTTCCTGATAGCCGGCTTTCGTCTGCTGCTCGCGCATGTAGTCGATTAGTGTCTGGAACATTGTCCAGCCATGCGGGTGCCAGAAGATGGAACCCGGGCCCTCTTCCTGGAAGTGGAACAGGTTCATCTCGCGGCCCAGCTTGCGGTGGTCGCGCTTCTCGGCCTCTTCCAGCATCATCAGATGCTTCTTGAGGTCCTTCTCGTTCGACCAGGCCGTGCCGTATATGCGCTGAAGCTGGGCGTTGTTGCTGTCGCCACGCCAATAGGCACCCGCAAGCTTGGTCAGCTTGAAGGCTTTGCCAAGACGGCCCGTGGACGGCAGATGCGGCCCACGGCACAGATCTTTCCAGTCACCCTGACGATAGACCGTGATCTCTTCGTCTTCGGGCAGATCGGAAATGATCTCCGCCTTGTACTGCTCACCGATGGACTTGAAGTGCTCGATCGCCTCGTTGCGATCCCACACTTCGCGCGTGATGGCTTCATCCCGGTCGACGATCTCCGCCATGCGCTTTTCGATCTTCTCGAAGTCATCTGTCGAGAAGGGCTCGTCGCGGGCAAAGTCGTAGAAGAAGCCGTTTTCGATGTTTGGTCCGATGGTGACCTGTGTGCCGGGAAACAGTTCCTGCACGGCTTCCGCCAGCACGTGCGCCGTGTCGTGGCGGATGATTTCCACCCCTTCCGGTTCATCGCGCGTGACAAGGCGCACCTTGGCATCCTTCTCAATCGGACGCGTCAGGTCCCAGAGATCGCCGTCGACATCGATGGCGACCACCTTCTTGGCCAGTGATTTTGAAATGTCTTCCGCAAGACCAAGGCCCGTAATGGCCTCAGGGAATTCACGGATTGAATCGTCGGGGAGCGTCAGCTTGACCATCCCTCTCCTCCTCATTCTCTGCACACAATGCAGGTAAGCCCGAGAGCGTTAGTGGTGTGGGACCAATGGAGTCCCTATGAACCCGGGGTGCGTCGCACCCCAGACAGAAAGTTGGCCGATTTTCAGTCGGGGAACTTTTCCCGAATGTGGGCACCGGTCCAGCGCCCATATTTCCAGGGAGTAAGCGCACTCACGTGCTCCAACTCCTCTGGCACCGGATCAAGCCCCTGTGTGCCCAACGGATGGCACCTCAAAAAGCGTGACACAGCTAACCAGCCGCCCTTCCAGACCCCGAACCGGGTAATGGCCTCCTGCGCATAGTCAGAGCAGGTCGGCACATGCCGGCAACGTGGCCCCAGCAAGGGCGACACGGCGTTCCTATAAACCCAGATAAGGCCCAGGGCCAAATACTTAAATGGATTAGGCATTGCCGTTTCTCATAATGCCCACGCTAGGCGGACAGGATTAATCATGTATTAACCCTGCCCGCCCTTGAGGACAATCCGCAAGCACGCAGCCCTAATATGCGAAGCGAACCCCGGCCACGAAGGCCGTGGCGTTGGTATCTTCGCCGCCTGCGCGGGCAAAGTCAGCGGTTTCTCCAAGCTCGGCCTCGTAATTGATGCCGATATAGGGATTGAGCCCACCGGTCACCACGTAGTGGAAGCGGAGTCCCGCCTCGATCTTGGAGAAACCAGGACCGATCTCACGTGCCTGATTCTCGCTGGCGCTCACATCCAGCTCAACGAGAGGCTGCGCAAAAATCCGCCGGGTCAGGAAGATTTCTGTTTCCGCCTCGATGCGGAACGCCACGTCTCCTTCATCGGACAAGTAGGCATTGCCCTCGAACTCGATCCACTGCTCAAGCAGGCCAGTAAGCCCCAGCGTCAGATGCGTCATCTCCGGGTCGGGCGCCAGGTCATGGCGCAGGCCACCCTGGATGTCGAAGAAGTCCGAGATTGGCCGCCTATACAGCAGATGGACCTCGGAGCTTTCGAATTCACCGCCGCCGGTGCTTCGCTCGGCCTCGATGCCCAGCACCACCTTGTGGCTGTCATTACCGACAACAAGATCACCCTCGACGAAACCGATATCGTCCCCATCCTGGACGCGGTACTCCAGCCGCTCGACCGAGACGTGGCTGAGGATCATGTTGTCCATCTCTGCTGCAAAAGCCGGCAGAGAGGACGCGGCGAGCACACAGCCTGCCACCACGAAACGCCCCCACATCAGTAACGCGCCCTTGCCGGACGCTCGGCATTGGCCATGCCCCAGAGCTTTTCGAGTTCCGGGTCGACCATCGCCGCGTCTTCAGGGCCACCCTCAACAATCACCTTGCGGAACATACCCGCGGCCATGTGGTACATGAGGTGGCAGTGAAACGCCCACTGACCCGGCGCATCCACTTCGACATCCGCGGAAATGGTGACGTTGGGCGGCACAGTCAGCACATGCTTGAGCGGGTTCCACTTGCCCGCCCCGACGTCAACGATCTTCCACATGCCATGCAGGTGCATGGGATGCGCCATCATCGTCTCGTTGATGAACGTGAAGCGCACCCGCTCGCCATATTGCAGACGCAGTGGCTCGGCCTCGGACAGCTTCTTGTCATTAATGGACCACATATAGCGTTCCATGTTGCCGGTCAGCCGAAGCCTGATTTCCCGGTCATAGGGCCGGTCTTCGTAGAGTGGTTCCTGGGCCCGCAGATCAGCCAACGACAGGAACTTGCCGCCATTGGCTGCGTCCGGTTCAAGCCCGGAGCCCGGCGCATAGAACGGGTCATCATCTTTGCCAGAGGCCATCGCGCTCATGTCATGGCCCATGGCGGCATGGTCCATCTTGGAATGGTCCATGGTTCCCCCATTCTGCCCCTTGTCGTGTCCCATAGCCGCGTGATCCATACCCTCCATGGACCCGTGATCCATGTCCGCCATGGTGAGCCGAGGCGGATCACGCAACTCTGGAATCTCACCGGCCATCCCC
Organism: Candidatus Phaeomarinibacter sp.; assembly: GCA_028279995.1. Classification (GTDB taxonomy): domain Bacteria; phylum Pseudomonadota; class Alphaproteobacteria; order CGMCC-115125; family CGMCC-115125; genus Pyruvatibacter. Next base: position 4,212 of record JANQMQ010000485.1, read on the forward strand.
TCACGAGGGGCAAGGGTGCCGCGGGCAAACCCGTCACGCGCCATCGTTTCGGCGAAGATCGTGAACGCCTTGTCCTCGCGCGGCCGCACAATCACGTCGTAGGTTTCAGCTACAGCGATGCGGAACTCATCTACCGGCACCGGACGCACATTGTTGGCATCCGCCTGCACCACCGTCATCTTGAGACCGGGAATCCGGACATCGAAGAACGTCATGGTCGACGCATTGATGAACCGCAGACGGACACGCTCCCCGGGTTCGAACAGGCCCGTCCAGTTCTGGTCCGAGTTTTCTCCGTTCATCAGATAGGTGTAGCCCTGCACGTCCGAGATATCGGACGGCATCATCCGCATCTCGCCCCAATCGAGCCGGTCCGAGATCGTGGCATCAAGACCATCCTCGGACGCATCCCGGAAGAACTCACCGACCGTGCGCTGGATGCCGTTGTAGTGATCCGGTGACCGCTTGAGATTGCGGAACACCTGCATCGGGCTGTCTTCATGCCAGTCCGATAGCACCACCGCATAGTCACGGTCATAGCGGAACGGCTCACGGCCCTCGGGCTCGATGATGATCGGCCCATACATGCCCGCCCCTTCCTGCAGGCCGGAATGGGAGTGGTACCAGTAGGTCCCGGCCTTTGGCGCCTTGAAGCGATAGGTGAAGGTCTCGCCGGGCCTGATGCCTGGAAAGCTCATGCCCGGCACGCCGTCCTGATCGAACGGCAGCACGAAGCCGTGCCAGTGGATCGACGTATCCACTTTCAGCGTGTTCGTGACATTGATGGTGAGGTCTTCGCCCTCCTTGAACCGCAGGAGCGGCGCAGGCACCTGACCATTGATGGCAAACCCGTCGACCGGCTGGCCGGACACATCAAGCGTCACCGGCCCGATCTCGAGGTCATAGGTCCCCGCCGCGGCAGGGACGAGACCCGCGAGCAAGAGCAGGGCTGTCAGAATACGGAGTGTCATGACTGCTACTCCACATCTACCGTGCCGACCATGCCGGCCGCATAGTGGCCGGGCACGTTGCACGCAAACTCGATGTCGCCACCGGACGTGAAGGTCCAGACGACCTCTCCGCTATCATCAGGCTCCAGGAGGACGCTATTTGGGTGGTCGTGGTTCATAGTATGGCCATCGTCCCCCATGGGCGTGTTCATCATGTCGTGATTGATGTGATCCCCCATCAGGACCCCATGCTGCTGCATCATCATCATCTCGTCCTGATGAGCCGCGTGGTAGTCCGGCGTGCCCAGATTGAACTCATGCACGAGTGACCCGTTGTTCGTCACTTTGAAGCGGATGGTTTCACCCGCGGTCACGGTCAGCTTTTCCGGCTCGAAATAGTTGTCATCCATGACGATATCGATGACCCGGTCCGCATCTGCGGCTTTGCCGGGTTTGCCAAACGACATAGGGCCCGCCATGGCGTGTTGCCCGCCATGCATTCCGCCGTGGCGATGGTCGCCAGATCTGGCTGCAAGGGCATTGCCGGCGGTAAAAGTCGCAAGCGCTGCAATCAGCACCGGCCAGTTACGGGTACGGTTTTTGATAGACATGAAAATTCTCCGCGCAAGCACATGCGGCAGCCATTGGGCCACGCAATGGTGCTCGTGATTTGTCTGAAAAGTTCAACTCGCGGCGCCGCGAGAACGGCACCGGCTCAGCTCAGACGCGGCGGAGGCGGATCAAGGGTGAAAACCTTGCCCGAATGGCGTGATGTGCAGACCACATCAAATGACGTATGGACCCAGGGTTGTGCAACACGCAACGGACCCAGCGATGTCTTAAGACCGAGCATGCAGGATGCCGCGAGAGGGCAGAGCCGGACCTTGGCAGGATCGGTTTCCGGATCGGCAGGCATGTCGTGGCCCGCATGATCCATCGCCATCATGTCACAGCCGAACGCATGTGCCCCTGCCATGTCCGCCGAGGCCAAAGCCGGAGCAGCGGCAGTGAACAGCATCAGGACAGACAGCAATCTGGCGATGAAAAAACGCATGCTGGAAAGATGCACCTTCCAGCGGGGGGAAGGTCAAGCAGCGCTGCGAGCCTCAATCTGCCTGATGGCGTCCAGTGTTGCCTCGAAGGTCAGCAGGATCGACTGATGACGGTTTTTGAAGTCGCGGGCGGGCTGGAGCACCTCGAGGTCCGACCATTTGCCG
>JANQMQ010000516.1 GCA_028279995.1 Candidatus Phaeomarinibacter sp.
CCAGTCGGCTCTGACGGGCACCTCGAACAACATTGCGAACGTCAATACACCCGAGTATGCGCGCAAGGTCCTCCAGCAGCAGTCCCGGACCCTGGCGAATATCGGCGCAGGTGTTGAGGTCTCGGGCATCAACCGGCAGGTCAACGAATTCCTGCAGCGCGACCTGATCGCCAACACCACGGTTCTCGGCTATGCGAATGTCACGACGGAGTATCTGAACAGAACGCAAACCCTCTTTGGCTCCGTGGGCGACAATAACGCGCTCGGCAATTCGCTCACGTCCCTGGCGACCGCGTTCGAGGATGTGGCGGTCAGCCCTGAGATTTCCGCCCACCAGTTCTCCGCGGTGAATCAGGCTATTTCTGTCGCGCAGCGTTTCAACCAGATGCAAGAGAACATCGAGGATATGCGGTTGCAGGCCGACATCGAAATCAACAATGCGGTCACAATTATCAACCAGCAGCTGGAAATTATTGCCGAGATCAACTCGAAAATGCCGCAAGCCCTCTCCCTGGAGCAGCCCACCGGCGACCTGGAGGACGCGCGTGATGCCGCCTTGAAGAAGGTTGCCGATTACATGGGCGTCCAGCATTTCGTCAACACAGACGGTGAGATGACGGTCCTGACGGGCGGCGGGTCTCAGATTGTCAGCGGCCCGAACGCCAGCGTGTTGGAGCACAGCCAGTCGACGCACATCACGGCGACACAAAGCTATCCAACAAATCTAAGCGGCGTGCATCTCAATGCCGGCGGTGTTCTGACCCCGGCCAATGATATCACCAGCCAGATCCTTTCAGGACGCCTCAACGCCCTCTTCGAGATGCGTGACGTCACCCTGCCCTCTCTGACTGCTCAGGTCGACCAGCTGGCCGCCAGCACGCGGGACCAGCTCAACCGCGCGCATAACCGCGGCGCCAACACGCCTTTTGGTCAAGGCACCGGTGCTGCAGATCCTGCCGCCATGCTGGGGACGAGAGCCTTCACAAATACCGCCCAAGCCCTCACGCTGGGCAGTGATGTGACCATGGTAATCCTGGACGCGGACGGCAACGCCGTGGGCGCGCCGGGTACCATTTCAGCCGGCGCAACGACACCGGATGCGATCCGCAACGATATTGACACTTTCTTAGGCGGGCTCGGTTCAGCCCAGTGGACCGCCGACAACGAAATGGAGATCAAGCTTGCACCGGGGCACCGGCTGGCTTTTCTCGATAACGGTCCCGCAACCGAGGCCGGTGACGCCCAGATCGATTTCGATGCCGATGGCGATGCGACGCCCGACACCTTCTTCGGTCTCTCCAATTTCTTCGGGCTTAACAATCTCTATGAAACACCACAGCTTGCCGGCGGGGTTGCGGCGATGGAGCTGCAAGGCGACCAGACCGGTATCTCACGGACCATCAGAGTGCGCAGCGACCTGGTGGACAGTCCCGAATTCCTGTCGCGCGGACGGATCTCAGGGACGTCACCCAACCTGGTTCTGGGCAACGGAAACAATGAAGTTGCGCAGGAAATGGCCGATATTTTCGGCCAGAACTTTGTCTTCGCAAGCATCGCGAACGGCCCTCCGGGCTTGACCACATCTCTCTCGGGTTATGCGGGCACGATCCTTTCCTACAACTCCGCCATCACCTCAGCGGCTGAATCCGACGCCGAATACCAGACTTTCCTGAACCAGGACATCACAACACGAGTCCTCTCGGAATCCGGTGTGAACGTGGATGAGGAACTCTCGAACATGGTCATTTTTCAAAATGCCTATCAGGCCTCAGCAAGGATTGTTCAGACCGCCAATGAGATGTTCGACACACTTCTAGGCCTCGGCAACTAAGGAACGCAGTTATGTTTAGGGTTGCAAACTACGCCCAGCACCAGCTCACGCTCTCCTATACGCTTTCGACTCAATCGGATGCGGCACGTACGCAGATCCAG
>JANQMQ010000549.1 GCA_028279995.1 Candidatus Phaeomarinibacter sp.
TGTAGGCCTTGCCTTCGGCCAGCAGCTGATTGGCCACCTCCGCATGCCGGTCACGCCGTGCGTACTGGAAGACGACGTCCTCGTCCCAGTCGAGACCAAGCCAGCGCATGCCTTCAAAGATCGCTTCGACCGCTTCGTCCGTGGAGCGGGCGCGGTCTGTGTCTTCGATGCGCAGCAGGAACTGGCCGCCGTGATGGCGGGCAAACAACCAGCTGAACAACGCCGTCCGCGCGCCGCCAATGTGCAAAAAGCCCGTGGGAGAGGGCGCAAAGCGGGTGCGTACGGCCTTGGTGTTGGAAGTCGCTGCGTCGCCAGCCGGCATCAATCGTCCTTTGTCTGTCCTGTCCATCCGGAAGGGTGCGCGAGGCCTCAAGTCACCTGCGACGGGCGCGGCGAGAACATGGGGGGCCTGCAGCAAATGACCCGCCGTCGTCATGGCAGGTCCCGCATCCGCTGGGGCGTGGGTGAGGCTTTGGTGAACTCTCGCAGATACGCTGCGTCGAAGCCCCGAAAGCCTGGCGGTTTTTAACATATCGGCACGCCCGGCGATACGTTGCAGTGCACCCAAATTCAACAACAACCAGACACGACCTTTTGGTGCAAAATGCTCCTTTCGGCAATGCATTTGTGCGGGTGGGAGCAGAAAATAACAATAGAATCAACACGATACAGAAAGCGAATGTTGCCCGTACCCTCTGTCCGGGTCTCCTGGGCTGCTCTGTGGGCAAAAATTGTGACTGCGGCAGGGCAGGAACAGGATCGCCTGAGTCTCTGGATTCCCGTCTTTTTCGGCCTTGGTATCACTGTGTATTTCAGCCTGAAAACCGAGCCGAACCCATGGATTGCACCTGTGATTGCCGCCGGAGCCGGTCTGTGTGCCCTGGCGGCCCGGCGCCATCTCCTGCTCCTGGCTGGTCTGGCCGTGATTGGTGTCACAGCAGCCGGTTTCGCCGGCGCAGACTGGCGGGCCGCGCGTGTTGATGCGCCGGTGACGACAAAGGAAGTTCGGGCAGTTCAGATTGTGGGCACCTTGTTGCAGAAGACCCGCCGTGCCGATGGTGCGACACGGGTCGTGATTGCGCCCATAGATATGAGCCGCAATGTGCCCGGGGGGATGCCCGCACGTGTCCGCATAAATGTGCGCACGGCGATGGACCATGTGAAACCCGGAGATCGTATCTCTGTCCGGGCAGGGCTGATGCCGCCGCCCGGGCCCGCGGCGCCAGGTGCGTTCGACTTCGGGCGGCAGGCGTATTTCCGTCAGCTAGGGGCCGTGGGCTACGCAGTGTCTCCGCTGGTGCTGGTTGAAGCTGCGCCGGACACTTGGGGGAACTGCCTTCGCTTTTGCGTTGACCGATTGCGTAATGACCTGACCGAACGGATTGTGACGGCCCTGCCGCCGACGCAGGGCGCCATTGCCGCAGCGTTGATGACCGGGGACCGGGGCGGCATCCCTGAAGAGGTGCTGCAGGACCTGCGGGATACCGGCCTGGCACATCTGCTGGCCATCTCCGGATTGCACATGGCGCTGTTTGCCGGCGCGCTTTTTTGGGGTGTACGCGGACTTTTGGCCTTGTCGCCTCGACTAGCCCTGACGGCGCCGATCAAGAAATGGGCCGCGGGTGTCGCGCTGGCTGGGGCCTTTGGGTATCTGCTCGTGTCCGGCGCATCGGTCGCAACCCAGCGGGCGTTTGTCATGTTCACGCTGATCTTTGTCGCTGTCATGCTGGATCGCCCTGCGATCACCCTGCGCAATGTGGCGTTGGCGGCCATGACCGTGATGCTGCTGACGCCGGAAGCCGTGATGGAAGCAAGCTTCCAGATGTCTTTTGCTGCTGCCATTGCACTTGTCGCTTTCTACGAGGCGGCCCGTCCGTGGCTGAGCAGATGGAACAGCGTGCTTGTGGACCGGGGCATGTTCGCGAAGGCGATGCTTTATCTCGGCGGGATCGCACTCACGTCCATCGTGGCATCACTGGCTACCGCGCCCTTCGCCGCCTATCACTTTAATCGGGTGGTCGATTTCGGGCTCGTCGCCAATCTGGCAGCTATGCCCCTGGTCGGCGTCGTGGTCATGCCGTCCGCGCTGCTGGCCTTCATTGCCATGCCGTTTGGTCTGGAGGCCATCCCGCTATGGGTGGCAGGAAAGGGGATTGCGGCCATTGTGGCGGTTGCCGACACCGTGGCCGCATGGCCCGGGGCCATTACCGCCGTTCCGGCACTTCCGCCTACCGTATTGGCGCTCCTGGTGACCGGCGGACTGTGGATGGCACTATGGCATAGCCGCTTGCGATGGGCGGGTGTGTTGGGGCCGGTGGTGGGCGTGGCGGTAGCAACAACAATGCCGTACCCGGACATTCTGATTGACCGCCAGGCAGAGCTTGTCGCTGTGCGGGATGGGCAGGGGATGTTGGTTCTCAGCTCGCCACGGCGTGCGGGCTTTGTGGCGGATAGCTGGTTGCGTCGCGATGCCGACCTGCGGTCGCAGCGTCAGGCCTCAGGCGGCCTGTTCAGATGTGACGCGGATGGGTGTGTCGCGGACCACGCTGGACTGGGGCTGACTACGGCGCCCAATACCTGGCGGGGCGTTGTGGAGGACTGTGATGAAGCGGACATATTGGTGACGGAAACCTATACGCCTGTCTCCTGCAGGGCCCCGGTCATCGTCGACCGTAGCGCTTTGATGCGCAGGGGCGCGCATGCAGTGTTTGCGCCGCTGAATCCGTCTCTGCCGCCACGTATCGAGACTGCGTGCGACGTGACCGGTATCAGGCCATGGACGCGGTGCCGTCCGTAGTGGGCAAACGAGTCAGCCCACCACAAAAGCGCCTGAAAGCGGCGCGACACTTGTGGATGAGACCAATCTGTCAGGAAGGTTCCCCATGCGCTCACTCAACCCGTTCAAGCGTCAGGTCCCAACGCCCGAACATCCGTCCACCGGTGATCCTGTGAAGGATATGACGCAGGTGCTGTTGCGGATCGAGGGGCATCTCAGTGAGCTGTCAGCTCGCGCCAAGTCGATCGACAAACTCGAACGCCGCCTCCAGGGAATAGAGACGGCGTTGAAGCATATCTAGAAGGATGGGGGTGCCTAGTAGCGCCGCATCAGGCCGACGAGCTTGCCCTGCACCTTGACCCGGTCAGCGGGGAAGATGCGGGTTTCATAGGCCGGGTTCGCCGCTTCAAGAGCGATGGTGTCTCCCTTGCGGCGCAGGCGCTTGAGGGTGGCTTCATGCTGATCCACCAGCGCCACCACGATTTCGCCGGAGCTTGCGGTGTCGGCCCGCTGAATGACCACCACGTCGCCATCAAAGATGCCCGCGTCGATCATCGAGTCGCCTTTGACTTCCAGCGCATAATGCTCGCCGGAGCCAAGCAGGCTGGCGGGAACACCCACATGATTTGAGTCGTCCTGCAGCGCTTCGATCGGCGTACCGGCCGCGATGCGCCCGACAAGCGGCAGCGTCAGCGCTTCGCCACCTTCAGGAACGGAAGAATGATTGTCCGGCGTCGGCGCGGGGTCTGCCTTGCTGCCCTGAATGACGCTGGGCGAGAAGCCGCGCTTTGCCGGCGTCGACTGT
>JANQMQ010000596.1 GCA_028279995.1 Candidatus Phaeomarinibacter sp.
GGGCCTTCTGGGTCACCGCGATGGTGGCAGAGGGCTGAACGCGGGCGAGGGATTTGGACAGGAAGTTTTCTGGCAGGGCCATGACAGGCGTCTTTCCGCAAAGTGAGAGCTGACAACGAAGAACGGGGCCGACCGTATAGCCGCCCCCGCCCTCTCGCAACCGTCAAACCAGCCTCATTGAAGCAGGTCAAATATGCATCTTTTCGCAGTCAGACAGCGCCTGCCGGCTGGACACCCCGCTTGAGCGAATCCGCAAAGCCGTGGTTGCGGTCACGGTGCCCTTCTTCGTCGGCCCGTACGGCGATCACCACGTCCCGCAGCCGGGCGTCAGGCGCCAGGTTCCAGTAGTCGATGGCAATCTCGGGTGCCGGCACATTCTCCTGATGGCCTGCATCGATCTCTTCGCGATAGCGCGTGTAACTCACCACCGCCTCTTCCTCGAAATAGCCGACCACGCGATGCGCCGTCTTCGACGAGAAGAGATAGAGGAAGAAGTAGAAATTGTAGAACACCGCCTGCGTGAGCATGACAATGACACGCTCGAACATGCTGGGCTGGGCGATCTTGATGAAGGTCATGAGATGCATCCGCTCATTGTCCGCTTCATCAAGCAGTTCACGGATCCATCCCTGATCATCCTCCATCTGCCGCAGCGAGCGCAGGTGCTGCAGCAGCCCGCCGACCATGCCGGGCACAGCCGCCACCGTTTCAAGCACGATGGCGCGATGGCCATAGCGCTTGGCAAAGAAAGTATCGGCGATGAAGCGCAGGAACTTCACGAACAAAAGCGCAATCCTGTCGCTCATGTCTGCCGGGGTGTAGTGGGTCGTGTCCTCGGACACGCGCGTGCTGTGGTCCGTCATGCCATGATCCTCCAAGATATCATGCCGCAGTCGGCGCATGATCCAGTTCCCTAGCGAGCCGGACCAGCCTCACCGACAATGGCTAAAAGATCGTATGCGGACGGCCTCTTTTCACCCCGTCACAAGGCCGCGCGCGGCTTTGTCACAAGCGACAACCTGTCCTGAAATGACAGGGTTCATGACCTAGTTACCTATGGTTTCCAGCGCCCTGACGGCCTTCGGCACATCCACGTCCACCTGCATGCTGCGTGAAGTCAGCGGCGAACGATGCACGGTCTCGATCGGCACGCACCCGGCCCAATAGGGAAGCTCCATGTCTTCCTCATCATCGTTCGGCCCACCGCGCCGGACCTTCGCCACGGCTTCGTCCAACGGAATACGCAGGATCATCGTCGCTTTCATCTCCTGCTTGTTCGGTGCGCGGGACCCTGCAGCTCGGCCCTCAGCGATGCCTTCCATGACCTTCCACAGGGCGTCCATCCGCGCGTCTTCGCCGGTCACTTCTTCCGCGATACCGTGGATCATGACAGAGCGATAGTTCATGGAGTGATGAAACCATGACCGAGCCAGCACCAGCCCATCCAGATGGGTAACGGTGGCGCACAGGGGAACACCCGTGGCGAGTGTCTTGAACATCCGCGTCTTGCGGCTGCCGTGGATAAGCAGGCTCTCGCCGTCGCGCACATAGAAGATGGGGATCACCACCGGCGCCGCCTCATGGACGAATGCCACATGCGCCACATAGCCGTCATCCAGAATGCCGTGGACCGTGTCGCGGGCATAGTCGGCACGTTGATGAATCCGCACCTTGGTCCGCTTTGTCCTCTTGTAGGTCTCCGCCGTCGCCGGGCGCGAATGGTCTTTTGGCATGGTATCCTCCGTCAATTTGACGCAGGTGGTAGGGCCAAATTGGTTTGCTACTTAGTGCCAATTATAGATAAATAGAGGTGCCAATCTGGAGGCTTCCCATGGCTGACACTCTTTCCGCCGCCCTGCCCGGCCTTGTTCTCGACCGCAAGAGCGATGCGCCGCTTCACGCGCAATTGGCCCACGCTCTGCGAACCGCCATCCTTACCGGACAGACCCCCGCAGGCACGCGGCTGCCGGCGACCCGCAACCTGGCATCGGAACTCGGCATCGGCCGCAACACGGTGGCGGATGCCTATGACCAGCTGATCGCGGAAGGCTATCTGGAAGCGCGCGTGGGTTCCGGCACAAGGGTCGCGTCGATCGCACCGGATGCTTTTCTGGCAACAGGCGCATCTACCGACAATGTTGACTCGGCGCCGCCCCCGCCGCTGTCCAAGCGCGGCACGGCACTGGCGACCGCCATCCGGCCCGTGCCGCCACCGCCAGGCAAATTCGGTTACGCCTTCCAGCCCGGCATTCCTGCTTTTGATGCTTTTCCCTATGCAAGCTGGTCCCGCCTTGCCGCCCGCGCGGCGAAGAACATGCAGGCGGTTGGGGACTACTCCTACCCCGAGGGACAGCCCGGCTTGCGTGCCGCCATCGCCGCGCATGTGAAGCTCGCGCGCGGGGTCGTCTGCGAACCCGACCAGATCATCGTCACCGCTGGTG
>JANQMQ010000599.1 GCA_028279995.1 Candidatus Phaeomarinibacter sp.
CGGCCTTCTGCGCTGGCTATGTCGCTGGGGCTTTGCACGTTCTGATGGCGCCGCCGGAACTCATGCCGCAGGGCCAGTTCTGCATCGAGGTCGACAAGCAGCCCAAGCTGAGCGCTATCGCAGAGCGTCTGAGCATCCTGCGCAAGGAACAGCCGGAGCTCGAAGCAACTCCGGCATTCACCGTCATTGCAGCCATTATTGAACGCGGCTTTCCGTGCCCGGAAGAAGTGCTGGACCCTAACGCACCTTCCATTCAGGCCCCGGCACCCGCGGAGCCCAGCACGCCGTCTGATCTGTTTGGACTGCCCTCAGAAGAGTAGGCAGCCAACTGACCGCACAGCCAATCGGAGGACACGTCATGCGGTTAATGCAAACTGTTTCCCAAACGGCACCAAGATGCCACGCCGCAATCATGGTTGCGATTGCCACCGTCCTCTTGATGTCGTCGCCGGCCCTGGCTGCCGATGACGGCACCTATTCAGAGGCCGAAATCGTTGAAGCGGTACGCGGCTTCTTTGGTGACGTCTCCGAAGACATGGCCAAGGCCGTCAGCAAGGTGTTTGCGGACCAGGGACGACCGAACGCTTACATCGTCGGCGAAGAAGGGGCCGGCGCAATCGGTGTCGGCCTGCGTTATGGCAGCGGCAGCCTGCACATGAAGCCGGGCCGGGTCAAAAAGGTGTATTGGCAGGGCCCGTCCATTGGCTGGGACATCGGCGGCAATGCCTCGAAGGTGTTTACGCTTGTCTACAATCTGCCAAATGTCGACAGCATCTATCGCCGGTTCCCCGGTGTTGAAGGGTCGCTCTATGTAGTCGGTGGCGTTGGCGTGAACTACCAGCAGGCTGGCGACATCATCCTCGCCCCCATGCGAGCAGGCGCCGGCCTTCGGGCGGGAGCCAATGTCGGTTATCTGAGCTACACGAGAGAACGGCGCATCCTGCCGTTCTAGACCAATGCACCAGCTTGAAATGAAAACGCCGGCGCCCCTGGAAGGAGCGCCGGCGTTTTCATGAATGCTTCAAGGCAATAGTCAGCTACTCGTCTTCATACGCATCGCTGTCAAAGTCATCCTCATAGTCCGCCTCATCCCCATCTGGCTCTTCGATGGCTTCGTCATATGTCTCAGTGACGAAACCTGAATCGAACGATCCCTCAATCATGACGTCTTCTTCAATAAAGACGTCATTGGAAAAGAAGCTGCCGTCCTGCGCCGCAGCCGATCCCCCAACCAGCAACAACAGGATGACAGTCGTTGCCATCAGGGCCCGCGGTGCTGTCCATGTCTGTGCCAAGATGCCTGCCCCCGACTTGCCTGACATTCATAACCCGGTTCAAAAAAGGGGCGCCGATGCACTACCTTCGGCGCCCCTTCCAGATCATGTTTTATCCGGCCCGGTCGCCGGAGAGAACCCCACTACTCCTCGTAGGTTTCTTCGTAGGTCTCTTCGATGATTTCTTCTTCGTAGGTTTCCTCGATGACCTCTTCCTCATAGGTCTCTTCAACCATCTCTTCTTCGTAAGTCTCTTCGATGACCTCTTCCTCGTAGGTCTCCTCGATGATGACTTCTTCTTCGATGATGACTTCGTCAGCCAGCGCCGCGCCGGTCATGGATGCTGTTCCGACCGCAAGGCCAAATGCAGCCGCAGCGGCAATGCCGAAAGATGTCTTGGTAGCCATGAGAAATTCCCCTGTGTCACAAAATGTTTGCAAACCGAGTTGAACGCAGGAGGCCGCACCAATCAAGCAATCAATTTTCAGCAAAACCGCCGAAACGCGGCAAAATTCACGTGACGTTCAGGCTAGCTACGGCGCCGTTTGAGCTCGCCAAGCACTACAGCAACACCCCGGACGCAAAAATAGCCCACAGCACCGCTCACCAGAGCCACAAACGGCCAGTCGGCAAAATACCCGGTCAGCTGCATGGCCGCATAGCTGAGCACGGCCACACCAGCCCAGGCGCCGAGTGCCGTCTTGCGCCCACCATCTTCGTACCATTCCACCTGGACCGCTGCGGATGCATCATCCTCGATGTCATCCAGAGGCTCCACATCGGCCAGCGGCGCAGACACCACCGCAGACGGCGGCGCCGCTTCAGGTGGACTGGAGACAACCGCAGGCGCGGTGCCGGGAGGGTCATGGGGGTCACTCATGGCACCAGTTTAACGGTGTTTTGCCAATCAGGTGGCAACTTTCGGACGATTTTGGCAATCTGCTGGCCTTGGGGCGTGCTTGGGGAAGTGATGCCTCCTGATTTGGGGTGTAAAACGCAGGCCGCAACAGTTTGGCCCGTTTGAAGTGGGGTTGAGTACATACGATGCTGGAAGCACTGATGCTTGTCCTGTTGGGCATGTTGATTATGGCATTGGCCGCCTTGGCCCTGGCCCCACTCCTCTGGGCACGTGCCGCCCGCGTTACAACCCAGCGGGTCCAGCAGGACGTCCACTCGGCGGCATTCGATGAAGCCAGCGAGCACGTCTCGCAGAAATACGAAGGTGAAATTGCCCAGCGTGAGGGTCTTCTGCGCTCCGAGATCGAGCAGCTGGAAGCCTCCCGGGACAAGATTTCGTCCGAAGCCACCTCACGCGTCACCGCTCTTGAAGAGGTACGCACAACACTTGAACAGGACGTCGCCAGCCTCGAGCGCGAAGTCACCACCCGGGACGCCCAACTCGCAGAAAGCGACCGTCTGTTCCAGGCCCTGGCCGAAAATGTGCGTAGCCTCGGATCCCGCGCCGATTCTCTTGGCCGCGAAGCGGCCGACCTGGGCAGCCGCGCCGAGGCGTTGAGCAGCGAAATCTCCAGCCTCAGTGACTCGCACAAGGAAATTGCCCACTCCCTGCATCCTGAAACAGCCCCTGTTCAGGACGAGGTCGCTGCAGCCCCCGTCGTCCATGAGCAACCGGTGACAGAGCAGGCGGATATGCCTGAACCAGCCACAGAGGTGACGGCACAGCCTGAAGAGCAGGAGAACCCGCGGGAGGAAGAGGCGCCAAAGACAGACGTGACGGCTGCACCCGCTGATGACATGGCCGACACACAACTCTCAAACGCTGTCCCAGAAGCTGAAGAAGATAAGCCTCCCAAGGCCCTGCCGGTGGAAACAAGCCTGTCGGATCGTATCCGCGCTCTACGCGAAGGCGTTTCGGCCTGAGACCCGCTAGGGCACTTCCGGCGTCAGCACCAGCGAGCGGATCACCTGACCCGACCGGGTATTGACTACCATGATCCGCTCCGGCTGACCTTCGCTCACAAGATGGACCACCAGCCGTCGTTCATCACCGGTCACCGAACTGACGCGGTACCCCGCCGGCACTGGCACCTCGAAGTCACCAGCCTGCGTTACCGCCACAGTCGGCTCAGGTGCCATTTCGGCTTCATCGCCGGACGAGGATATGCGTGATGCAATGGTTGCCACCACGATGGCAAAGCCGATAATCAGCAGGATACCCAGCACAATGACCGTGATGAGCAGCACCCGCTGGGTCCGCGCGGTTGCCTCATCAATTTCTTCTGTTTCGCCCACATCCCCTGCGGGTCTGTTATCCTGAGCGGCCATGACCGATCCCGTCTCCTCAAATCCCAACGACGACACACCCTACCGGGTCGAGGTCGTTGATACCGACGATATGAATGCCAGCGACGGGGCCTCCGGCGCAAGCCTTATACGCGTGTTTGTGGGCGAAAACACCGGCGGCCTGCGCATCGACAAGCTTCTGGCCGATGCCCTGCCCGGCCTGTCCCGCGCCCGCATCCAGGCCCTCATTTCACAGGGCGACGTGACGTCCCACAAGGCTCCGTATACAGACGATGAGATACAGATCATCGACGAGACCGAGAGTAGCCCGGTCACCAATACATCCGCCAAGGCGCAGCCCTGTACGGCCTATGACGTAACACTGCCGCCCGCCAGGCCTGCCGAGCCGGCCCCGCAGGACATCCCGCTGGACGTGCTCTATGAGGACGACCAGCTCATCGTCATCAACAAGCCGGCGGGCATGGTGGTGCATCCGGCTGCAGGCAATGAAGACGGCACCCTTGTCAATGCACTCCTCCACCACTGCGCCGGCTCCCTCTCCGGCATCGGGGGTGTCGCCCGCCCGGGCATCGTCCATCGCCTCGACAAGGACACATCCGGTGTCATGGTCGCCGTCAAGACGGATCAGGCGCATAAGGCCCTGGCCGACCAGTTCGCC
>JANQMQ010000603.1 GCA_028279995.1 Candidatus Phaeomarinibacter sp.
CTCTCGCAGTGCAGGATCAAGGCCGGGACCAGCTTCGCTTTTGAGCTCCTTGGATACGAGGGAGATCGTTGCCAGCGGTGTACCCAGCTCATGGGCGGCCGCCGCGGCGAGACCGTCCAATGCGGAGAGATGCTGCTCGCGGGCGAGAACGAGTTGGGTGGCCGAGAGGGCTGCAGACATGCGGCGACCTTCCCGGGCAACCCGGAAGGCGTAGGACGTCATGAAGGCAAGCCCGAGCACAAGAGCAACCCACATGCCAAGTATCCACAAGGGTTGCAGACGCACGCCCTCACCGGCGAACCAGGGCAGCGGCAAATGATACGGCCCCAGAATTGTCACCAGCACAAATGCCAAGGCTGCAAGGGCTATTGTTGCGCGCAGTGACAGCGTGGTGGCTGAAATGGTGACCGGGACCAGAAACAGGAAGGCAAAAGGGTTCTCCAGACCACCGGTCAGGTATAACAGCACTCCCAGTTGCAGAATGTCGTAAGCAAGATAGGCTGCCGCCTCGCGCTCTCCCAGACGCCGCGGCGCCGGATAGCGCAAGGTCAGGATGATGTTGAGCCATGCCGAGGCGGCAATGGCACCAAGGCACCATTCAAGCGGCAGCTCAAAGCCAAGCACGTACGTGGTGAATACAACTGCCGTGGCCTGCCCGCCTACGGCAAGCCACCGCAGCAGGATCAGTGTCTGCAGCCTGAGCCGTCCGGCTTCGAAGATGTCGGACACTGCACGGTTCAACGTGCCGGTCTGAGCCGGGTCAGCGGGGTCGCCAAGTGTGGTGTCTGACAGGCTGCTGTCACTCATTGCCATGCTCTCATCTGAATTCCCGCGCCGCGCAGCATAGGTATTTGCCGCGAAGCCCGGTATGTTTTGTGACACGGTTGATCGTGATCGGCCACCGCTGCCACAGGGCAGACTATTCTATCTGCGCGCGGGCGCACCATGCGGCGGACCTGCCGCAAAGGACATTCCATGGCAACAGACACCGCAAGTGAGATGCCAGACGCGCGGGACGGTTCAGCGGCGCTCGCCGTTGTGAACCTCGCGAAGACATATGGTGCCGTCACCGCTGTTGACGGCATAAGTTTCAGCGTGCCGCGTGGGAGCACCATGGCGCTGCTTGGCGGCAATGGTGCCGGCAAGACAACAACCATCGCCATGATACTCGGGCTTGTCACACCGAGCGCAGGGTCGTTGCATGCACTGGGGTTTGACCTGCAGCGCGAGCGGCGCCAGGCCAATGCACTGATGAATTTTGAAAGCCCCTATGTGGACATGCCCATGCGGCTGACGGTGCGCGAGAACCTCACCGTCTATGCCCGCCTCTATGGCCTCAACCACATACGCGACCGGGTACTTGCCATCGCGGATGATCTGGCACTGACAGACTTTCTCGACAGACCGTCGGGCAAACTGTCCGCTGGACAAAAAACCCGCGTCGGGCTGGCCAAGGCGCTTATCAACGAGCCGGAGCTTCTGCTGCTGGATGAGCCAACCGCC
>JANQMQ010000638.1 GCA_028279995.1 Candidatus Phaeomarinibacter sp.
CTGGCGGATGCAATGACACAGCTTCTCGACGCACCCACACATGCGCAGGCCGTAGCGACGCGGATGCGGCAGGACATCGCGCACCGCTTCTCGGTCGGCACAATGGTGCGCGGCGTTGAAGATGTGTATCGGACGCTGCTGACCGGTCTGCCGATCAGCGGCAGCGTTCCTGATGTGATGAACACGGCAACCCATCAGCCTGCCCGCGGAGCCTGACATGTCTGATGCGCTGTCGGGCACAATGGCGTCACGGGTACCCCCGCATGCGATGATGCCGGTTGCGGATAATGTTCCCAGCTCAATGCTCTGGGGCCGGAGCATCGACATAGCAAATACGCGATTTGCAGCGGTCATGCTTTTCACACTTATGGCAATCGCGCATTACGTCCTCAGGGAACCCGCTCCTTATGATCTGATGCTGGTCGCAACTGCGGGCATCTTCCTCATGCTGGGATTGCGGATTCCATCGGGCGTTGCCCTCCCCTTTGTCTGCCTCGTGCTGGTTCTGCTCGGGTACATGATCGGCGGTACAGGAGCCAAGTACATCGACCTGTCGACGCGGTTTCTGATGACATCAACTTACGCCACGCTGACTTTTGTTTTTTTCACAGCTGTGGTGGCTGCCTCGCCTGACAAGGCCCTCAGGGCCCTTTGGGGCGGGTACATCTTTGCCGGTGTCACTGCAGCATCATTGGGCATCGGCGGCAATCTCGGCCTGATCCCTGGTGGGGAGGAGCTGCTTGGCGCTGAGCGGGCGAAAGCCCTGTTCAAAGACCCTAACGTGTACGGACCATTTCTGGTTCCACCTGCCCTCTATGCCATCTGGCGCATGACGACGCGCGGGTTTGCACCCGCGGTGTTTTTCTGGGGACCAATAGCAACAGTCATCGTACTCGGCCTGTTTCTCAGTTTCTCACGCGGGGCATGGCTGCATCTTATGCTGTCCGTGTTCCTCTTTGCCATCATCACGAGCATGGCTCCTGAAACGAGGAATCAACGCCAGCGCATCGTGCTGATTGCGATTGTGCTGGGCGTCATGCTGACCCTCGCTCTTGGCTGGGCAATCACAATCCCGGAAGTGCGTGAACTGCTTGAGGAGCGTCTCGGCCTTCAAGCCTACGATACGCGCCAGGGAGGCCGCTTCTCAGGCCAGCTGGATGCACTGAAGATGGCCATGAGTCATCCATTCGGGATCGGCCCCAACAACTGGGGCCTGATCGGCGGCCATGACACCCACAATGTCTATCTGAATGTCTTCGTCAGCGGCGGCTTCATCAGCCTTATTGGCCTGGTGGGAGCTTTCGGCCTGACGGCCATCCGGGGCTTCAGATATGCAATGCGCGGCCCGCGCAGAGGTGTGTTCATTGTCGCCTATGCGAGCTTCATCGGTCTGATTGCCGAAGCCATCATCATCGACATCAATCACTGGCGGCATCTCTATCTGCTCATGGGCATGATCTGGGGTCTGATGCTCGCAGCCCCGCCGGTATTGAAGCCACCCACCGGAAACAATACGGGCCGCGCCTGACACAAGGTCGGACACGGCCCGCAAGCGGCTTTCGCCAAATGGTCGGAGCGGCCGGATTTGAACCGACGACCCCTTGTCCCCCAGACAAGTGCGCTACCAGGCTGCGCTACGCTCCGTTAGGTCGCGACGGGGAATTGTCCCGCCGGGAGGGAGGCGGACTATAGGGGCGGTTTTGTCTATCCGCAACGCCATCTCCGCCAGAAACTAGGGCATTTTATTGCTAGAGACGCGCAACTGCTCGGGCATTCTCCAGCTTCGCCTTGAGGCCTTCGAGTTCCTCCAGCATGAGTTCCAGCTCTATCTGCTGATCCTCCGTAAGCGGCGTTGGAGGAAATGGTGCCGGGGCGACATGCTGTGACGGATCGGGGTGTTCGCCACCTGTGGCCGGCCCGGGCTGGGCGACATCGCCGGCGGCGGCAGCTTCTGCCAGTTCCGCCTCGTATTCTTCGCGGCCAATGTCACTCACATGCCGCACGCCCTGCTCTCTAAAGACCTTCTGGACACCCTTGATCGTGTATCCATCGTGGTAGAGCAACGTGCGGATGCCGCGCAACAGATCCACATCTTCAGGTCTGTAGTAACGCCGTCCGCCGCCGCGCTTGAGCGGCTTGATCTGCGTGAACTTGGTCTCCCAGAAACGCAGGACGTGCTGGGGTACATCAAGGTCGGTTGCGACCTCTGAAATCGTTCTGAATGCGTCGGGTGACTTCTGCACGTTCATGGAACCTCAGGCCCGGATCGGGGGCGCCGGGTTAAGCGACGTCAGGTGTATCGGTGTCCTGCGCGGCGGCATCAGCGTCACGGGGGGCTGATTTGTTGACCCGGTCCTTGAGCACATGGCTGGGCCGGAACACCAGCACGCGCCGCGGCTTGATGGGGACTTCTTCACCGGTCTTCGGGTTGCGGCCGATGCGCCCACCCTTTTCACGAACGGAGAATGCCCCGAACGAGGAGACCTTGACCGTCTCGCCCTGTTCGAGGCTCGAGGAAATCTCTTCCAGCACCCGCTCGACAAAGTCAGCGGATTCATTACGGGAAAGGCCGACTTCCTGATAGACGGCCTCGCTCAGATTGGCGCGGGTAAGTGTACGACTCATAATGGCTTTTTTACTCCCCAATGAGACCTGCTGCAAGCTGCATCAACTGCGGCAAAACCAGCAATGCCAATAGGTTAAGTGACAGAGTTAATGCGTATGTGTCCTGTGCTTACCAACGAATAAGGGCAGATCCCCAGGTAAATCCGCCGCCCATGGCCTCAAGCAGCACCATGTCGCCCTGCTTGATCCGCCCGTCTCGCAGCGCCACATCCAGCGCAAGGGGTACCGATGCGGCAGACGTGTTCGCATGCTCACCCACGGTCACCACAACGCTTTCCGGGCGGAGTCCGATGCGCTTGGCCGTCGCATCCAGGATGCGCTTGTTAGCCTGATGCGGCACAAACCAGTCGATATCCTTGGCCTCAAGCCCGGTGGCTTCGAGTGCCTCATCAATCGCCTCGGCAATATTGACGACCGCATGGCGGAATACCTCGCGCCCCTCCATTCGAAGATGACCGACGCTCCCGCGCGACGGGCCGCCGTCCACATAGAGTTTCTCGCGATAACGGCCATCGGAGTGCAGATGACAGGTCAGGATGCCACGATCCTGATTGGTCCCCTCGCTCTCTTCCGCCTGCAGCACGAGCGCGCCCGCACCGTCTCCGAACAGAACAGCAGTCGTCCGGTCTTCCCAATCAAGAATGCGGGAGAATGTTTCCGCGCCGATGACCAGAACCGTCTTCGCCTGGCCGGCCTTGATGAAATTGTCTGCCGTCGAGACGGCATAAACGAACCCTGAGCAGACCGCCTGCATGTCAAATGCAAAGCCGCGCTCCATCCCGAGTGCTGCCTGCACGACGGTCGCCGTTGCCGGAAAGGTATCGTCCGGCGTCGCCGTTGCGAGAATGATCAGGTCGATATCATCGACATGAACATTGGAGTTGGCCAGCGCTGCCCGGGAGGCGGCAATCGCCAGATCGGAGGTCAGTTCTCCATCGGCTGCGACGTGGCGCTGTGCAATTCCGGTGCGGGCCGTGATCCACTCATCGGAGGTATCAACCAATGTGGCCATTTCAGCATTGGTGATGATGCGTTCCGGCAGATACGCGCCGACGCCTTTTACTACAGAACGGATCATACGGTGCTGGGCTCCGGTTCAGTCGCCTCTACATCGGCGGCGTTTTCTTCTTCTTCGACCTGATGGAGGTCCGTCGCAATCTTCGTGATGATGTCGTTGCGGGCCATATCAATTGCAAGGTCAAGCGCTGCGGCAATGCCTTCCGCAGTTGCGGAGCCATGGCTTTTTACCACGACCCCGTTGAGCCCCAGAAAGACACCACCATTGACCCGGCTGGGATCCATGCGTTGACGCAGCACGTTGAAGGCGCCGCGTGCCAGGAGGTACCCAAGGCGGGACGCAAATGACCGGCGCATGGCGTTGGAGAGATAATCTCCGATCAGCCGTGCTGTGCCTTCTGCGGTCTTGAGCGCGATGTTGCCGGTGAAGCCATCCGTCACCACGACGTCCACCGTGCCCTTGGAGATATCATCGCCCTCAACAAAGCCGGTGAACTCAAAATCAAGATCGGCTTCACGAAGGGTTTCCGCTGCCGCCTTGATCTCCTCGTTGCCCTTCATTTCCTCGGCACCGATATTCAACAGGCCGACTGTCGGCTTGGGCTGTCCAAGCGCTGTTCGCGCCATCGCCTCGCCCATGATGGCAAATTTTACTAAGGCATCTTCCTCGGCAACCACATTGGCACCGACATCAAGCACAATGCTCTCGCCGCGCATGGTCGGCCAGATAGCCGCCAATGCCGGCCGGCTGATGCCGGGCATGGTGCGAAGGATCATCCGTGCCATGACAGTCAGCGCACCTGTATTGCCGCAACTGACGGCGGCCTGCGCACGCCCCTGCTTCACCGCATCAATGGCAAGCCACATACTTGAGGTCTTGCGGCCCTTGCGCAGTGCCTGGCTTGGCTTGTCTTCCATGTCCACCGAAACATCGGTGTGATGGATCGTCGACACGGCCTTCAATGCCGCGTCCGCGTCGAGCAGTGGCTGAAGCTGACCTTCATCACCATGAAACTCGTAGTGAACGTCCGGCTGGCGAACCCGGGCGATGCCCGCGCCGTTGACCACAGCCTCACATCCCAAGTCGCCGCCCATGGCATCCAGAGCGATGGTTATGCTGCTGGCCAATCAGAACTCCGCTTCAAGTCTGTTTCGGTCGAAAGGCAGAAGAAATGCCCCCGCACCGCGTCAGGAATAGATGCCTGCCGTAGCAAACCAGGGGGCGAATCCGTGTCCCTCCCCGGCCCGGCGCAGGCGGCGAGCAACATAAAGCAACGCGTCAGCAACTCAACCGCGCGACTAACCAATTGATTTTATTCGCTTTTGTTATCCGGTTTGAGGGCCGCAAGCACCGCAAAAGGCGAAGGCTCTTCCGGTGTTGTCGCCTCCTGGGGAATCGCCGCACCGGCTTTGCGGGGATACGGATCCAATGCCAGGGACAGGTACTGGACCGCAAGGTCGCCGGCATCCAGTGTTGTTCCCTCTTCTCCCAAAAGGGGCTCCGGCTCATCCTCATCCGGCGACAGGTCAATCTCTTGGCCCGGATTGGAGTCTTCGATCATGCTTGCAGGCAGGAAACGGACCTCGAAGCTGTCACTCACATGAGCCGGGACAGGGTCCAGCGTCACCACACAGGTTTGCACGACATCTGCCTCGAAGGTGCCAGATACCTTTGCTCCGGCCCCACGCCAGGGACGAACGTCGATCTGAATGTCAAACCGCTCGATGGCCTGAAGTCCCAAGCGCTGCGCAATGGCGGCTCGTTCTTCCTGTGTCGGCCTGATCGGTCTGTTGATCCCGGTTGAAGGCAGAGAAGGCACATCAACCACATAGGAAAACTCAGGTTCCACGTGCTCGTCCATGTCGCTACCCACCTTGTGTGTCCGCAGCCGGAAAGCGCACGGTACCACTACACAGATCACCCAGTGATTGAGAACCGAGCAAAGATTGCGCCGCCCGCAGATAGGCCGCGAGCTCCACGACAGAGCCTGAGGGCGGTTCCATGCCGGCAAAGATATTGCGGCCGATCGCATCGTGGAGCCCTTCGTCATCCACCTGACGAAGCGCCTCATCGTAGGCTTCGCCGCGGCCATAGAACTTGGCCGCCATCTTCTGGATGCGCTTGCTGATCCCCATATCGCCAACACCCAGTTCGCGCAGTGCATGATCCATATCCCGGAACATGTGATCAAACAGCTCCTGGGAGAGTTCGGTCGCGTCTTCATCCCCGTCCCGTAACCGGGCAACAACGAGATAGGTGTGCATAACAAGCATGTCGAACCTGCCATCCACCGTATCGGGCACCTTGAGGGAGGCATAAAAGTACGGATCGCGGGCCTGGGCCATGATGCTGTTATACAGGGCCTCGACCACGGGCTGATGCCGTTTCTCGCTCCTGAAAGAGGCCAGGATTCGGTTCAAAACCATCGTATTGCCTTTCTTGGCATTCAGCATTGTGACGCGTCCGATGCATTAAGCCCAAACGCCCCTCTTGCCAAGAAGCTCACCACTCTTCATGAATTGGCATGTCATCTGGTGCATCGGTATATATTCCCCGATCGCGACCCGCCCATGGAGAAGAATGTGCGCAGCCAATCCCGCCTATCCAACCCGGCACCCTTGCGGCACAGGACCGCAGGCCCCCGCAAGCCTCTGGCCGCCGCAGCAATGGTGATTGCGTTGACTGCAGGTCTTGTAGCCTGTGCTCCAACCGTGAGTCAGCGTGGATATGTCCCCAACGAGGACCTGATTGCTGACATCCGTGTTGGCATCGACAACAAGGACAGTGTGCTCAGCACATTCGGGTCACCCTCGACCGTCTCCTCTGTGGACGGCAATGCCTGGTACTACATCTCAAGCATTCATGAGCAGTTGATGTTCTATCGTGAGGAAGCCGTCGACCGCGAAATCGTGGCTGTCTATTTCGATGACGGTGGCAATGTTGAGCAGCTTGGATATTACGGTCTTGAAGACGGTAAGATCGTCAACTTCATCGACCGCGAAACACCGACCCGCGGCAAGCAACTCACCTTCCTGCAACAGATGTTTGGCAATCTGGGGCAGTTCGGCAGCGCCACGCGTGCCGACCCGACACCGGGACTCTAGTCTCCATGAGTGCCGGACAAACGCACCGCGAAGGTGGTTGCCGGTGCGGCAAAGTTCGGTTCCGTACCCCCTGGCCACCAATGCTGACCATGGCCTGTCACTGCACAGGCTGTCAGAAGATGACCGGTGGTCCCTACTCGCTGAGTGCCATGGTTGCGGGTGACGTCTTCGAAGTCACCAAGGGTGAACCGGTGGTTGGCGGTCTTAAGGGCGATGAAATCGACCACATGTTCTGCCCCGACTGCATGAGCTGGGTGTTCACCCGTGTCATGGACGGGGCCTTCATCAACATGCGCTCACCGATGCTGGATGACACGCACGGCACCGAACCCTTCATCCAGAGTTATACCTGCGAGAGGCTCGACTGGGTGGAGCTCAACACGCCGCACAGCTACGAGAAGTTTCCCGAGATGGAAGAGTATCTGGCGGCGGTTGAGGCCTATCGCGCGAGCCACTAGCTCGACCAACGGACAAACGCGAAATGGGCATCCGCAACTTTCTGGTCGAAGGCGTTTCAGGCAGCGGCAAAACGTCGGTCGCCACTGAGCTGCAGCAACGTGGCCATCACGTTGTCCATGGCGATCGTGAGTTGGCGTAACAAGGCAATCCTGAAACCGGTGAACCGCT
>JANQMQ010000655.1 GCA_028279995.1 Candidatus Phaeomarinibacter sp.
GTTTGAAGCGCTCGTGTTCAAGCCGTTCGCCTTTGCCAGTGAAGTTGCCAAACGTATGAAGCCGCGCGGACAGGGCAAGATCGTGTTTCTCACCTCAGCTGCCCCCCTAAATGGCTTGCCCAATTACTCCATGTATTGTGCCGCCCGCGGTGCCATGAATGCAGCCGTCAAGGCATTGGCGAAGGAGCTTGGGCCCGTGAACATACAGGTCAATGCCATTGCGCCGAATTTTGTAGCGAACCCGGACTATTTTCCGCCGGAGCTCATGGCCGATCCGGACAAGGCCAGCAAAATTCTTAAGAACATTCCCCTGGGTCGCCTCGGGAAACCAGAAGAAGTGGCTGCCATGGTGGCCCAGCTTGCCAGTAACGACGGTGGTTTCTTCACCGGCCAGGTAATAGCCGCCTCCGGCGGCTGGGCCTAGCGGCATGCCCCAGGCTGAACCGGTTCGCAAGTTTCTGGAGGCCTGGCTCGACGCGCGTGGCGACAAGACAATGCCGTCGCCTCAGGAGTTTGGCCCATTTCAGATGCGCCCCTACCTGACGCATGTTGCCGTCTACCGGCGAATGCCTGAAGGCCGCTACAAGGTCACGTTGCAGGGAACAGGGCTGGTTGAAGCATTTGGTTTTGATGCAACGGGCATGTATCTCGACGACATATACCCAAAAGAAAACCACCCTGAACTCAACCACCTCTATGAAATGCTATTCGGCAATGGATATCTCAGCCATTCCATCCGGACCTACGAACGCAAGGGCAGTGGTGCCATCGTCACCATTGAACAGGTGATGGTTCCTTTGAGCAACGAGGACGGTCAACACGACCGATACGTATTGCTGGCGTACAACGTGCCCATGCCCCAGCGGCCGAGAACCGGTGAAGTCAAGAAAACGGTTTCACTCGGCATACTCGAGGAACGCACGATCTACGACGCGCAGACCCTTCTACCGATTGCCTGCGACCTGACGACGCCGCGATCTGCAGATGAAATGGCTCTCCCCCTCATCTAAGGGTCACCTGCCGTCTAGTTGTGGGGCAACAACGATGAAAGCGTAGGGCCTGCTTCGGTATTCAACACAAGGTCGGCAATCTCATCCAGCTCGGTTTCTTCCCGGTTGAGAATGACCAGCCGGGCACCGTTTTGCTTGGCGATGATTGGAAACCCAGCGGCCGGATAGACCACCAGCGATGAACCGATGGCGATGAACAGGTCACAGGCAAGCGTTGCAGCTTCTGCTCTGATCATCTCCTCCTCGGGCATGCTTTGACCGAATGAAATGGTCGCAGTCTTCAGGATACCACCACATGCCGTGCACGGTGGCGGCTTGCCGGTTTCTTCAAATGCTGTGCGGATGAAAGGCAGTTCGTGCCGGGTGCCGCAGTTCAGACATTTCGCATAGGTGGTGTTGCCGTGCAGCTCGATGACCTTGTCTTCAGGTATTCCAGAATCCTGATGCAGGTTGTCGATGTTCTGCGTGATCACGGATGTCACCTTGCCGTTCTGAACCAGCCTGGCGATCGCCATATGACCGGTGTTCGGTGTGGCATTGGTAAAAGCGTCATCCATATTGAATTTTCGCTGCCATGCTTCGATGCGCATGGTCTCGGATGCCATGAAATCCTGAAAATAGATCGGCTTGTTCTGGGTCCACAGGCCCCCGGGGCTGCGGAAATCGGGAATGCCGGATTCGGTTGAAATCCCCGCACCGGTAAACACGACCACGCGCTGTGCCTGATCCACATAGTCCTTCAAGCTCGTGTCCATCGGTCCTGTCTGCTCCATCGTGACCGTCGCGGATATGTGCTTTGACCAGCGCGCCGCCTTGGGTGATCATTAGTTACTGTGTTCAGCCGTTTGGCTGGTAGTACCTGCACGGCAATGTGCCGCGAAGAGAGACAAAATGAAATACCTCCACACCATGGTGCGCGTCCGCGACCTTGACGCTTCTCTGGCCTTTTACTGCGATCACCTTGGCCTCGAACAACGAGGACGGTTTGACATCGAAGACGGGCGGTTCACGCTGGTCTTCCTGTCGGCACCCGGAGATGAAGCAGCTCAGGTTGAACTGACGCACAACTGGGATGACGAGGAGCTCGGCGAAGGCAGGAACTTCGGGCATCTGGCGTATGAGGTGGAAGATATTTATGCGACCTGCCAGAAGCTCCAGGAAGCCGGTGTGACCATCAACCGGCCACCGCGTGACGGGCGCATGGCTTTTGTGAGATCACCGGACAATGTCTCAATCGAACTGCTGCAGAAAGGTGGCGCAAAAGACCCGCTTGAGCCCTGGGCGTCCATGGAAAATATTGGCCACTGGTAAGGACACCAAGAACGTATGGCCCCTGCTCCGACCACCATTGCCTCCATCAGCAAGTGGCTGATTGCGACCGCAATAATTGCCTGCGGCTTGCTCGGCATGGCCGTCCTGTCGGTGCCCGGAGGCGGGTCGGTGGTGCAGGCTCAGACGCCAAACCCTCGTGAGAGCGGCGCGGAGGCAAACAGACGGCGACAGGCCGAGCAGGAGGTCAAGGACGGCGAGGCTGTTGCCACCGGCAGATACTGGACGCCCTTCGAGCTGGCCCGAAACGGGCGCTGTCAGGAGGCCATGGATGATCTTAAGCGATTAGCCGAACTTGGGCGCGGGTATGAAAACGCGCAGCATATCTACGGGCTGTGCCTCATCGAAACAGGTGACAACACCCGCGGACAGGAATGGGTGCATCGCGCAGCCGAGGCCGGCCTTGCAGATGCACAGGCATCCTATCTTAGATCGTACATGAAGGATGGCACGGATCACATTCCCCACCATGCTGCTGCAAAGTGGCTATATCTCTATGAGACAAATCCACTCCGCCTGACAATCGGGGCCGAGGATGCGCTTGAGCGGGATGACATTGAGGATATCCGCAGTTCAATTCCGCGTGCGGAGTACCTGAAAGGCTTGCAGGCTGCCCGCAACTGGACGCCGACATTCTGGGCGGTAGCAGAAACACCGGAAACGCAGTAACAGGTTACGGGGGAGCGAAATGGGTCGACGCATGATGAACGACGACACCCGGTACGGCATCGTGGCGATTGTCCTGCACTGGCTTATCGCGATCAGTGTCATCGGCCTCTACGCGGTCGGCACCATCATGGAAGATATGAAGCCATCGCTGCAGCAGTTTGAGCTGTATCAGTTGCACAAGTCATTTGGCATCTGTGTCCTGCTTCTGACCGCACTCAGGCTGGTTTGGCGTTTGGCCAATCCACAACCCAGCCTTCCACCAAAAATGCCGGGATGGCAGAAGATGGCCGCTAAAGCCACCCATTGGGGTTTCTATGCCCTGTTGCTGGCCGCCCCGCTGGCCGGGTGGGCGATGGTGTCAGCATCAAGCCTCAACATTCCAACGGTGATATTTGGCTTGTTCACCCTGCCCCATATTGAGGTCATTGCCGCGTCCACAGACAAACAAATGATGGAGGGCCTGTTTGAAGACCTTCATGGTTTGGCCGCGGACAGCCTGCTCGTCCTGCTCGTCGCCCATGTGGGGGCCGCGCTCTATCACCACATCAAATTGCACGACAGCGTGCTGCTCAAAATGCTACCCCTTTCCGAAGCGGCTTTTCAGGAGCGCCTGGAGAATGAACGAAAGACGCACTCATGACCATTGCCAGCATAACCAGATTGATGTCAGCCGCGGGAGCAATGGCACTCGGGTTGGTTCTCTTTGCCCACGGCGCTATGGCTGGTCAGTGGGTTGTCGACAAGGATGAAAGCACGCTCGGCTTTGAGGCAACTGTGTTTGGGTCAACCGTCCCCGGTACTTTTGCAGACTGGGACGCCGAAATCAGCTTTGATGCCGAAGCTCTCGCGACATCCAATGTCTCTGTGACCATTGACATGAAGAGTGCAGATACCGGCGACGGCACAAGGGACAGTAGCCTGAAGGGCGATGAGTGGTTTGCAACGGACGAGTTCCCGAAGTCTGTGCTCAAGAGCACAGCTTTCCGTCGCACAGGAGACCAGAGCTTCGAAATGGATGCGGATCTGACCATGCGCGGCACCAACAACAAGATCACCCTGCCCTTTACACTGAAGGATGATGGAGATGGTGTTCGGGCAGAGGGATCGGTGACCGTCGACCGGACGGATTATGGCATCGGCCAGGGCGATTTCGTCAGTGGCTCAACCGTCGGGCTGGATGTGACGATCTCCATTTCTGTAGCTGCAACGCAGGTACCGGCTGAGTAGGCCGTCAATTCGCACAGCTGACACAGACAGCCACCTTGGGGTCCAGATCCAGACGTTTGCGCGCAATGGCGTCGTCACACTTGATGCAGTAGCCGAAATCGTCCGTCTCCAGACGTTTGAGAGCTGCGTCGATCTGCAAAAGGGCTATCCGCCTGCGATCATCAACCGCCTTTGCCATGGCTTGAACCTGCATGGCGTCCATACGCGACAGGCGGCCGACACTTTGCTGATCCAGCGAGACAGGAGCACGGTCTGCATCTGATGCCTCCTGTTGCCGCGTGAGGTCATCGCGTTCCGCCTCAAGTTGCTTCCTGAAATGGTTCAGATCAGCGCTGGTCAGCGTCGGCATTGGGTGTCTTGAGCCTGTCCATCACGGATTGGTCGGGTATGCCCCAGCCCAGATCAATGACGACACCGTCAAGCCACTGGGTTCCAATCACACTTGCATCCTGTTCCTGACCGAAGGAGATCATGGATTGGGATGAATGCAAACTGATGTTGAGGAACGGCGGTTTGCCGCTTCCCGTATCCAGGGGAAGCGCAATACTTTCAGCCCGTACCTTCAGGCCGGATGCATAAGCGTTCTGGTAGATCGCGAATGTGCCACATGGTTGTTGGGTCACAAGCGCCACCCCCAGGTCGATCCGGTTCCGCTCGGTTACGTCCAGATAGTTCAGGAAATTGTGCCCGGTCAGATCCGCACCGAGCCGTTCAGCTACGGCCGTACCCATCAGCCGGTAGATAACGGATCCAGGTGCTGAGCGCTCCATGATGGTGATATCCGGCAGCATTCTGGCCAGCCGGCGCAGATCAAGGTCCGCCCGGGTCGGCGCAATCTTGTCGCCGCGGAATTCTTCGTAGATCGTCAGGAACTCACGCAGCCGCTCAGGCGCTTCGGACATGGCAATTGCCCGTTCGTAGCGCTCGAGTGATGTCTCGGAGTAAGGGACACGCCTATCAGCAAGCATAACACAGCCTAATGCATCCAATTAGTTAGATGTCATCATGCTTTGAAATGGTGAAGAAAGTGGTACGCCCTAGGGGAGTCGAACCCCTCTTTCCAGGTTGAAAACCTGGCGTCCTAACCGATAGACGAAGGGCGCACACGTGCAAACGCGGCTGCGTTGCGGAGAGGTTTGGTACACTGCCTATCGGCCCGGTTCAAGACCCCTGACAGGCAATTTGTGCGACTTTTTGGGGCAAAATCGGCACCAGACGGGTCATGAGGCAGCAGCAGCGTCCTCAATGTGCAGTTCAACCGCCTCTCCACCCCGCCAATTGTCTCTTTTGAGGCGTCCGGCGGCATGAATCCGCTCATCTGCCCCCGCCAGCAAGGCCTGCCCGAGAGGCTGATCCGCGCTTCTGAAGGCGACAGCCTTGAGATTCTTGCCGCTGGCACCCTTGAGCGTCACGCGGACATGGCCGCTCCCCACGATGTCCGCAAAGGCGATGCGGGCGTCGGAGATGGCGATTCGCGGTTCCGGGTTGCCAGCGCCATAGGGACCTGCCTGTGCGATCATGTCCACAAGGGACGCAGTTGCACTGCCGCAGGACACCGCGCCGTCGAGGGTGAGAGCGAAGCTTGCCTGG
>JANQMQ010000659.1 GCA_028279995.1 Candidatus Phaeomarinibacter sp.
CTGGGTGATGGAAGGCGGGGAAATTATGCCCGAGCCGGGAGAAGAGGCAGCCTGGCTCGCGGCTCAGCATGCCAAACAGTCCGCCGCTCACTCCTGACATCAGGCCAAAGAAAAAGGGCATCCGGCGGCAATGCCGGATGCCCTTTTCTGTTCGTATTGTAGCCGTCTGCAATTAGGCAGCGCGGATACGGGTCAGGAAGGCTTCCACCTTTTCGTTCAACTCACTGGACTGGCTGGAGAGACCCTGTGCGGTTTCCAGCGCCTGGCGGGCTGCCTGGCCGGTTTCCTCGGAGCTGCGCTGAACGTCACCGATGGTTTCGTTCACCTGCTGCGTACCGCGGGCGGCATGCTGGGTGCTGTTGGAAATCTCGGCAACGGCAGACGTCTGTTCTTCCACAGCTGCTGAAATCGAGCTGGCGATTTCATCCACCCGGACGATGGTCTCCTTGATCCGGCTGATCGCCTGAACAGCGCTTTCAGTTGTAGCCTGGACACCATCAATCTGCTGGCCGATCTCGCCGGTTGCCTTGGCGGTCTGCTGGGCGAGGCTCTTCACCTCGGATGCCACAACCGCAAAGCCCTTACCGGCTTCCCCTGCCCGCGCTGCCTCGATGGTGGCGTTGAGGGCAAGCAGGTTGGTCTGCTCTGCAATGTCGGAGATCAAGGTTACGACCTCACCGATTTTCTGAGCAGCCTCGGCAAGGTCACGCACAACACCGTCGGTCTGTTCGACCTCGGACTTGGCTTCGCCTGTGCTCTGGGTCGACTCGGACACCTGACGCGCGATCTCCTGAATGGAGCTCGCCATTTCCTCAGATGCAGCAGCTACAGTCTGCACATTTGAGGAGGCTTCCGAAGACGATGTCGCAACCGTTGTCGACTTCTCGATGGCACTTTCGGCCGCCGATGTCAGCTGCTGCGACGCAGTCGTGATTTCAGACGACGCCGTCGATACGCCGTTCACGACCTGCTTCACCGAAGCTTCAAAGTCGTCGGCCAGTTCGAACATGGCCTTCTTCTTCTCTTCCTCTGCCTGCCGGTCGCGTTCCGCCTGTTCTTCATTCAGACGGTCAACCTCAAGGGCATTCTCCTTGAAGACCTGGACGGCCTGGGCCATGGCCCCGATCTCGTCCTTCTGATCTCGGGACGGCACATCGATGGTCTTGTTGCCATCTGCGAGTTCCTTCATCACAGAGGTCATGCGGTTGATCGGACGCGAGATGCCCGTGCCGATCATCCAGGCAATCAGGACGCCAAAGACGAGGCTCATGCCCGCGATGATCAGATCGGTCATGACGGACGCCTGCATGCGTGCGGCAGCTTCCGGCCCGATCGTGTCCTGACGGCCCTTGACGGACAGCTTGTAGTCCTCAATCGCCGTGGCAATATGCGGGCCGATCTTGTCGAGCTGACCGGAAATGGTGCTGTTGCGTTCATTGATAACCTTGTAGACCTCATCAAAAGACGTCCTGTAGGTGTCCACACTCGCAACCACACTCTTTGCAAGGGCACGCCGTGTCGGGTTCTGCAGGCTGGCTAGAAGGTCGCCGGACTTGTCACCGAGCTCGGAGAATTCCTTCATCACGCGCTGATAGGACGCTTCCTGATTGTCGACCAAAAACTTGGTGGCATAGATGCGCGCCAGCAGCAGGTTCCGCTGCACCATGCCGGCGAGGAAGGCTGCTTCCGCATCGCCATCTGCGTATGCGCTCTGCATGATCTGCGTCAGTTCGCGCTCGATCTTCGGACCTGTCTGATCCAGCACGCCTGACACGATTTCATTGCGCTTATTGTTCAGCGCGATCACCGTGTCGAAATGACCGCGATACTCGGCCATTTCATCTTTCATGCTGTCGAGCAGCGCTATGCGGTCCGGGTCCTCAACCAGTTTCTCGGCTTCGACGATGAGGGAGATCGTCTTGTCGGCATAGCCATAGACCTCGTCACGGTCCTTCTCGGACTTGGTGATGATGAAGTCCTTCACGTTGAGGCGCGTCATCAGCAGGTTGGCCTGCACTCGTCCTACAGCATTGGCCTGCCGGGCCAGCGACCGGTATTCCGTAAACGTCCCTTCGGCATCATCAAGCGCAAAGATCGAGAGCCCGCCGACAAGGGCGAGCAGCGCCAGAACGATACCAAAGCCGCCAAACACGCGGGTCGATATCTTCATGTTGTTCATGAATCCTAGCACGCCGCCGGAGTTCGATCCGACAGATTTCAGCGAGCTGGTCACTGCAGTCAGTTTTGAAGTGTTCATCCGGGTCCCCATCCAGAAAGAAGCTATGTCCCGGGATCAATCCGCTCCACCTCACGTCATATCCCGCACTCTCGCGGCATATGCCTTGGGCCGACGGCAAAACCCCTTAAAAGTTGCGTCTATTGGAAGAAACAACTCATAGGTTCAATTTGAAACAAGGTTGAATTAAATCGAAGTAAACACGCATAGCGCGTATGGGGTGGTTTTTGCGGATCCGATTTTTTTTGTTTTTTTGTGATCCGGTCCGCGCAAGTGCCCGTAAGTACACACGTCTTCGCAAGAAGGCATCCTTTATGAGCCGTACCGGTGGACTATCCGGAGTACCTTGTCCCCTCTCTCCATCCATCCGGTGCGGCTCAATTAGGACCCGAATTCTGGGGTTTTTCCCCGACTATAGCGCCCCGACTATAGCGATTGTGCGTCATCAATGGTGAGCGATGTCCCGGTGATGATGCGGCCCTGCTCAGAGGCCAGCAGAAGCAACGCACCATCGAGGTCAGCAATTTCTCCCAGCCGACGCCGCGGATAGCCCTTTACCTGTTTTTGACCGAGCTCGGTGGCAAACCAGTGCGCGTTCAGTTCCGTTTCAATGAAGCCCGGGCACAGTGCTGTGACATTGATGTCGTAACGCGCCCACTCCCGCGCCAGCGACTTTGTCATCATCAGCACCGCTGCTTTCGACATGCAGTAGACCGAAAGGCCCGGCAGAACGGTATGGCCGCCAATTGAGGCAATGTTGATGATCCGTCCCGGGCGGCCCATTTCAATCATCCGTTTGGCGGCCTGCTGCGCCATGAAGAATGACCCCTTGAGGTTCGTATCCATGATCGTGTCATAGGCCTCCTCGGTCACGTCCGTCGCCATCTGATCAACGTTCATGCCGGCGTTGTTGACGACAATATCAAGCGGCCCGAGTTCAGTTTCGCATGTTTCAACGCAGCTGCGGATGCTGGCTGTATCTGTGACGTCGAGCGCAACCGGCAGGGCCCGGCCATCAAACGCTTCGATCTCGGCCTTGAGCTCCGCCAGGCGCTCTACCCGCCGACCTGTGATCGCCACATGCGCGCCAGCTTTGGCAAGGGTCATGGCCATGTGCCGCCCGAACCCTGAGGTGGTGCCGGTAATGAGGGCTGTCTTGCCGGTGAGGTCAAAGACATGGGCGTTGGTCATGGGGAACTCCAGGTAAGTGCATTTGCGTGTCGAAGGGACGGGCATCCTAGAAAGGCGTCGTGCCCCGTCAACCGGGCGTGATTTGGCCTTCACAGGCGCAGCGGCCATACTGATAGTGAACCGTATTCAATAATCCGCCGCGCGGGAGACCAGCCCCATGTTCATCGACGTTGTATCCGACACAGTCTGCCCGTGGTGCTACATCGGCAAACGCCGGTTTGACATGGCCAAGGCCCAACGGCCCGACCTGAAAATTGATGTGCGGTGGCGGCCCTACCAGCTCGACCCGACCATCCCGTCGGAGGGAGTGGACCGCCGCGAATACATGGAGGCCAAGTTCGGCAAAAACCGCTCGAAGGAAGTCGGCAATGTCATTCGCGAAGCGGCGGAAGAAGCCGGAATTACCCTCGCATTCGACAAGATCGAGCGATCTCCTAATACATTTGATTCGCACCGATTGATCCGCTGGGGCGCCAGCGCAGGCACCCAGAACGAGATCGTGGAAATCCTGTTCCGGCGTTACTTCGAAGACGGAGAAGACCTGGGCGACCGCAAGGTGCTGGTGGATGCCGCGAAGGAAGCCGGCATGGACCATGAACTCGTTGCCTATCTGCTGCTGCACAACAAGGACGCGGACCTGGTCATGAACGAAGCCAATCAGGCCCGCGAGATGGGCATTTCCGGCGTGCCGACTTTCCTGTTTGAAGGCAAGTTTGCCGTTGTGGGAGCGCAGGAAACGGAAGGTTACCTGCGTGCCATCGACAAGGTGCAGGCAAAACTGAGCGAGCAAGCTGCTGCGCAATGATCCGCGAAACTGTTGAGGCAGATCTGGCGGCTGTTCTTGATGTCCATCGCCTGGCATTTGGCAGTGACGAGGAAGCTGACCTGGTGTCCAAGATGCTGGACGACCCCACTGCCCGCCCATATCTGTCCCTGCTGGCGGAAGAAGGCGGTCAGACCATCGGCCATGTGATGTTCACACCGGTGACGGTAGATGGCGCACAAGCGCCCGTCTCTGCAGCCATTCTGGCGCCGCTGGCCGTCTCGCCTGAAAGACAGAACGGCGGAACCGGTTCAGCGCTGGTCCGCGATGGCCTGGCCCGCCTGGCTGACGCGGGTACGCAGGTGGTGTTCGTTTATGGGGACCCTGACTACTACGGGCGGTTTGGATTTTCAGCTGCGATGCCGCAGGGCCTGAAAGCGCCCAACCCGTTGCCGCCGGAATACGAACGCGGCTGGACGGTTGTGGCGTTTGACGGAATGCCTGATGGCTTTTCCGGAACGGTCCGGTGCTGCGACGTGCTGAACAGGCCCGAGTACTGGTAACGCTCGAAGGCAGTGGAGGAGCAGCCAGATGGTGATCCAGCTGCTCCCGCTTGTTTTTGACGTCTCTTATGCCTAAGCGGCGCCGCGCACATCACTCAGGAAGGACGCAACAGCGGTAGAGAGCTCCTTGCTCTCACCGGCCAGCTGTTCACTTGCCTGGGAGATGGCAGTGACATTTTCCTGGGCTTCGTTGGTCCGGGAATTGACGACTTCAATGCTGGCTGCTGACTGTGAAACGCCGCCGGCGACTTCCTGAGCCCGGTTTGCGATCTCCTGCGTTGCCGCATTCTGCTCCTCCACAGCGGAGGACACGCTTGTCGCAATGGTGCTGACCTCGTTGATGGTTTCCCGGATACCGCTTATCGCTGTCACGGCCTGTTCGGAAATGCCCTGGATTTCAGAAATCCGCTCGGAAATGTCCTGTGTGGCCTTGGCGGTCTGACTGGCCAGCGCCTTCACTTCGGACGCGACAACCGCAAAGCCCTTGCCGGCTTCCCCGGCACGGGCACTTTCAATTGTTGCGTTGAGCGCCAGCAGGTTCGTCTGCTCGGCA
Source organism: Candidatus Phaeomarinibacter sp. (assembly GCA_028279995.1). Classification (GTDB taxonomy): domain Bacteria; phylum Pseudomonadota; class Alphaproteobacteria; order CGMCC-115125; family CGMCC-115125; genus Pyruvatibacter. Next base: position 5,307 of record JANQMQ010000659.1, read on the forward strand.
ATGTCGCTGATCAGTCCTACGACTTCACCGATCTTCTCTGCAGTTTCGCTGAGATTGGCCACAGTTTCAGCTGTGGATTCGATGCGGGTGTTGGCTGTGTCCGCAACGCTGGTTGCCTGTGTCATCTGCTTTGAGACTTCTGCAACTGTCACGGACAATTCTTCAACAGATGCTGCAACAGCCTGAACGGCATCTGATGCTTCACCTGTTGTCCTTGAAACTGCGGAAGATTCACGCCCGGCCTCTGAAACGCTGGAGGTCACCACCTCCACTTTTCCGTTCAGTGACTGGACCGCATCTGTCAGTGTACCAACGATATTGCCGACCTTGATCTCGAAGTCATTTGCCAGCTTCTGCTTGGCAGCTTCTTTCTCTTCCGTGATCTTGGCTTCCTGCGCCTGTTGCTCGGCACGCAGTTTTTCGTTCTCGAGCATCCCTTCATGGAACACGGCAACCGCGCGTGCCATGTCGCCCATCTCGTCCGCGTTCTCGCGGTAAGGAATGTCAACGGATGTATCATTGGCAGCAAGCTGGCGCATGATGTTCGCAAGACTTGGGATGGGACGCATCATCAAGCGGAACGCAACCACGGCAGTGCCGACGGACAACAGAAGAACCACGATTGCCGACATGGCGAGGCTCGACGTTACGGAGTTGAGCAGCTCTTCCACAGTGGATTTCAGAACCCCTGCGTACAGGATGCCAATCACATCCCCCTGTGCGTTGAAGATCGGCTCGTAGACCGTGAAGTAATCAAGACCCAGAATGGTCGCTTCGCCACTAAAGGTTTCACCGCGCGAAACAACCTGGAAGACAGCGCCATTCTTCCCCAGAGGAGTTCCGATGGCGCGTGATCCGTCCGGCTTGGTGATGTTCGTCGTCTTGCGCCAGAAGTCGCCACTCTCCGCATCGTAAGCAAAGACGGTTGCCGTTTCGCCGGTCAGCTGGCCAACACGGTCGATCATCGAATGATCGGTGAATTCGGGGATTGCCGGAATGGTAAGACGCGAAACATTGCCGTTGCCATCGAAGCGTGCATCCAGTTCCGCAAAGCGGTCAGACATCACAATGGCGGCGTTCCGCACGTTCTTTTCCTGTCGGTATTGAACGTCCGCATGCATCTGCTGGGTCACCTGATAGATGGTGACGCCACCAATGGCGACAATAGAAACAACAATAAGCGCGATGGTGACAGCGACCGTGCGAAACGTCAGTCGCGTCTGGCTAAACTTGGACAGCATGTGGTGTAGGCCCCGATTGATTTCCCCTCGGCGGCACTTTGACGCGGTCGAATTACTTTCCTCTTAAGCTCACCCGCAGTGTGGTTTTGCCATTTATACGAGTATTAGAAAAATGAAAACGCATTAGTTGTGCCTGGGGCAGATGCTGGCCCTCTATCGGCTTGCGGCGGTGGGAAATCAGGCGCCGCTGCCGCCTTCTGCGAGTGTCGCCAGTTCTTCCATGACAGCACGCGTCCCCTTGAGGCGGTCTTCCGCATCCGGCCAGTTGTGCTTGACCACGATCTTGTGGTCCGGCCGAAGCTTTGCATCGCCGCGGGCACGGTTGATGAACTGCACGAGACCTGCCGGATTGGCGAACTCGTTGTTGCGCAATCCGATGACGCAGCCCTTGGGGCCTGCGTCGATCTTTTCGACATTGGCGGCGCGGCACAGGCGCTTGATCTCGACAATCTCAAGCAGATGTTTGACTTCCCCCGGCAGTGGCCCGAAGCGGTCGATCATCTCAGCCGCGAAGCCTTCGATCTCCTGATGTTCCTCCAGAGAGGCCAAGCGGCGGTAGAGGCTCATGCGCACGTCAAGATCAGCCACATAGGTGTCAGGGATGAGCACGGCGGTGCCGACACTAATCTGCGGCGACCACTCGCCTTCTTCCTTGTCGAGGCCCCCTGCCCGCGCCTGCGCTACGGCTTCTTCCAGCATGTGCTGGTACAGCTCGTAACCGACTTCGCGGATGTGGCCGGACTGCTCGTCGCCCAGCAGATTGCCGGCGCCACGGATATCGAGGTCATGGCTCGCAAGGTTGAACCCGGCGCCCAGGGAGTCGAGAGACTGAAGTACCTTCAGGCGCTTCTCGGCATTGGCCGTCAGCGTGCGGTTGGGTGGCACCGTGAGATAGGCAAAGGCGCGTGCCTTTGACCGTCCCACACGCCCACGCAGCTGATAGAGTTGCGCGAGGCCGAACATGTCTGCGCGGTGGACGACCATCGTATTGGCTGTCGGGATGTCGAGGCCGCTTTCCACGATGGTGGTGGACAAAAGCACATCATACTTGCCGTCATAGAAGGCATTCATGATGTCATCGAGTTCCCCCGGCGCCATCTGACCGTGCGCCACAACAGACTTCACTTCCGGCACATATTCCTTGAGGAAGGCTTCGGCGTCGGCGAGGTCCGCAATGCGCGGACACACATAGAAACTCTGGCCGCCACGATATCGCTCGCGCAGCAGGGCTTCGCGGATCACCACCGGATCAAACGGCGTGACGAAGGTGCGGACCGCCAGCCTGTCCACCGGCGGCGTGGTAATCAGCGACAGTTCCCGCACGCCGGTCAGCGCCAGTTGTAGCGTGCGTGGAATGGGTGTCGCCGTCAGGGTCAGCACATGGACGTCGGCCTTGAGCTGCTTGAGCTGCTCCTTGTGGGTCACCCCGAAGCGCTGCTCTTCATCGACAATGAGCAGGCCCAGATCCTTGAACTTGATCGACCTGGCCAAGAGCGCATGGGTGCCGACCACGATGTCGAGATCGCCGGACGCCATGGCCGCACGGGTCTGTTCTGCTTCCTTAGGCGTAACCATGCGCGAGAGCTGCGCCACCTTGAGTGGCCAACCGGCA
>JANQMQ010000694.1 GCA_028279995.1 Candidatus Phaeomarinibacter sp.
GTGGAGGGAGCCGCATAGCCCTCAAACTCAAGGAAAGTCTTGTCTGTAAGCTGGAAGTCCTGCGTATGGGCAGGGAGGGTGGCCATGGCCACACCAACAAGCATTGTTGTTCCGAGAAGATGATTGCGAGTCATGACTGCCCCCAAAATGATCCCGCCACCCGCGCCACAACCGGCGTCCCCCAGGTGGCTCAGCCAACAACTCTGCTGAAATTTGCAGATTGTCGACAATTCTATGACAGACTTTACACTCCTCATGTCGGCGGGCAACGCGCGTCATTGGTTAACGGTCCGTGAAGATTTCGCTGTGTCAATTGCGCAACATTGATGGCTATCAGATACGCGTATGACGGGTAGATACAGACAAGAAAACGCACCGCGTTAGCGGTATGCCGGAGATGCAATGCAAACAGTATGGATCGCGTCCTATCCGAAGTCAGGCAACACCTGGGTGCGGGCGTTCCTGATGCAACTTGTGTGGGGCGAGGCGCAAAACCTTACTCTCGCTAACCTCGGGACATACTTTGCCGCTTCCTCAGGCCGCCAATGGTACGACGCTGCCTTTGATGCACCTACAGCGTCTTTGGATGAAGGCGCACTGCTACATCTGCGGCACAAGGCAATTCGCCTCATCGCGCAGAACACGAACGGCACGGTGTTTGTCAAAACCCACTCGCCTCTTGCTGCCTGGGGCACACGGCCGAACCAGCATCTTATCCCCCCAGACCTGACGCGCGGCGCGCTCTATATTGTTAGGAATCCGTTGGATATCGTGCCATCCGCAGCACGTCATTATGGTATTACGTTCGATGACATGATCGACCTGATGGCCTCGGACGACTTCGCCAGCGCCGGAACCAGTGACCACGTTCCTGAGAAGATCGGATCGTGGAATGCGCACGTAAAAGGATGGACGGCAGGCACAGACAAACCGCTGCAACCGGGCAAGCAGGTGCCGCAAGTCGTGCGATACGAAGATATGGTCTCAGACCCGCTTGGAACCTTCTCGCTGATCACACGCTATCTCGGCATTCAGGTACCAAGAGCGAGGATGAACAGGGCCATTCGACGGTCATCTTTCAGCGCGCTGCAACAGGATGAAAGACAGAATGGATTTGTGGAGCGCAGTTCGCACACGGACGGCTTTTTCAGTGTCGGCAAACCGGGCGCCGGGATAGCAGAATTGAATGACGAGCAAATTGTTCGCGTCGTGCAAACTCAGGGAGAAATGATGCGCCGCTGCGGCTACCCAACGGATCATTATGGACACGGCTAGAAGAACCGCTTTAGGGTGGCACTTCAAGATTGTCGACAATCCAGCGCGAGGAAAAGAGTATGAGGTCTGTTGCTTTGGGCAGGAAGAGGACCGGGACATTTGCGGCACCGGTTGTGGCCGTTCTTGCTGCAGCGGCTCTTGCTATCTCATTTGCGGTCCCATCCTCAATGGCGCGCCAGCTGGATGGTGGCCCTCAGGACGAAATCGACCGGACCTGGACCAAAGGACTCGTGTATCTGCCGGACGGGGAGGGCGGGCAGACGCGCCAGACCATCGGTGACTTCCAGGCAAGCGGCTTCAGTTTGCCTGAGGGTGTGGGGCCGACCCTTCCCGTGATTGTTCAGCTGCATGGCTGCGACGGGATCGGCAGTGTGCCCAAGCGATCCGCCATGATCTTCTCATCTCAGGGCTATGCCGTGTTCCTGCCGGACAGCTTCGCCCGCGAATACAAGCCGACAAGTTGCAATCCCTTGATCCCGCGGGGCAGCCTGCACCGGGAAGTGCTGGGCTGGCGTCAGGCAGAGGCCGACAATGCACTGACCCGGGTCAAGGACATCCCATGGGTGCAGAAGGACAATGTCTTTATGGCAGGTCACAGTGAGGGAGCCATCACGGCGGCAACTTATGTCGGGCAACCCGTCGCGGGTCGGGTGATCGAGGGGTGGCCGTGCCATGCGGGTTGGGAAGAGTACATCGGCCTTAACTCACCAAAGGATGAGCCGGTTCTGGCGCTCTATGGTGAAAACGACCCGTGGTTTCCAGACCCGATTTTTGATGGCCATTGCGGAGACTTCATGGACGAGCACACCAAGGACAAGTCGGTAGTATACAGCTCGCCCGACCGCCTGCATGACGACCACTACCTGCTTTATGTGAAGAAGGTGCAGGACGTCGTGTTTGCCTTCCTTGATGAGCACACGACACCTCAGGACTAGGTGCGCCAGCCTTGACGGTACGGGTCGTCTAGGCGTCGCCCCCGGCGGCATCACCCTCGGTAGTATCCTCGTCGCCTGCCGACCCGGACCTGCCGGACCCGGGGATTTCAAGTTTGCCGAGACCGCGCAAGGCCAGGGAGCTGGCAGGGCCTTCTACATAGGCTGGGAAGTTCGTGGGGCCGTCGCGGAATGACTTGAGTGGCTGGCCAAAGTTCTTGATGCCATCGCGTCGCGTATGGCGGACGCGGTCAAAGTCGACGGGAATGGGCATGAGTTCTGTCCCACGCCCCGCCTGATGAAGAATGTCTCCCTCAGGCCCGACTATGATCGACTGCCCGTAGGCGAGATCACCACCCGCATTGATGTCAAAGAAGTAGCATTGGTTGGAGATGGCGTTGGCCCGGGCGAGCGTCAGTTCCAGCTCGCGATCAATCGTGTTCGTCAGGGTGGGATGAATGATCACCTCAGATCCCATCCAGGCCAGATTACGCGTCGTTTCCGGGAACCACATATCGTAGCAGATGGAAAGGCCGAAGCGTCCGACGCCCGGCACATCCCAGACGAGATAGTCCTCGCCCGCTGAAATGTCCTTTTCGTAAGGAAGGAACGGATACATCTTGCGGTATCGCCCGATCACCTCACCGCCGGGGTCAATGACGCTGGCGGTGTTGAAAATCTTGTCACCGGCTTTCTCATAGATTGAGCCGGTGACCAGCCAGATGCCCAGACGCTCTGCCAGTTCGCAAAACTTGTTTTCAGTCGGGCCGGGCATAGGCTCAGCGTTGGTGGCAAGCGGGCCATGAGGCGCAAGCTCACTCAACACAGCCATGTCCACCCAGGGAAAGCGCGCCTTCATCACCGTCAGCTGCTTCGTGATTTCAGCCATGTTGTCGCCAACGGTAAGGCTGAGCTGGAGGCCTGCAATGTTGAAACGGGTCATGGCATGGAGGTCCTTGTAAGTCGTGCGAAATCAGGATCAGGCAGTTTGCCGAACGAGCTTCGGCACTGAAGCTAACAGTTTGCGTGTGTATTGGGTCTTGGGATTGGCAAAGACATCCGCCACCGGTCCCTGTTCCATGATGCCGCCGCGATACATGATGATGACATCGCTCGCCAAGCGCTCTACGACAGCCAGGTCGTGGGTGATGAACAGATATGTCAGGGACAGGTCCCGCTGAAGTTCCTCCAGCAGATCCAGCACCTGTGCTTGAACCGAGACATCAAGAGCCGCAGTCGGCTCATCGAGAATGAGCAGGTCAGGGGCGGGAGCAAGCGCACGGGCAATGGCAATACGCTGACGCTGGCCACCGGAAAAATCGGTTGGGAAGCGCGAGAGATGTTCCACGTCCAAGCCGACGCGCTTGATGTTCTTTTCGACCTCGGCTGCAAGCTGCGCCCCGCGAATGTCCGTATGTGTCTCAAGAGGTTCGGCAATGATGTCGCGGACCCGCATACGCGGGTTCAAAGAAGAGTAGGGGTTTTGAAAGACAACGCCGATGCGGTTGCGCAGCGGATGAAAAGTCCGCTCGGACATGGCGAGAATATCGTCCCCCTCGAAGAAGGCAGCCCCGCCGACAGGATCGTTGAGCCGCAATAGGCTCATGGCGACAGTGCTTTTGCCGGACCCGCTTTCACCAACAAGCCCAACGCAAGTGCCGCGCCGGAC
>JANQMQ010000701.1 GCA_028279995.1 Candidatus Phaeomarinibacter sp.
GAGTGCCTGCAGCATCGCCTGGCGGCAAGCCTAGGCTGTGCGGCGACGTTGCATGCGTGCGCGGGGAAATGCGAGGCGAACCGTTGTCCCCTCGCCGACTTCAGACTGGATGGTGAAACCACCACGCTGGAGTTCTGTCAGGGCCTTGGCGATTGCGAGCCCGACACCTGCGCCGGAGGGACGGCCTTCGAGGCTTCCGCCGGTGCGTTCAAACGGACGCATCAGACGCGCAATTTCCTGCGGCGGAATGCCCGGACCGTTGTCCTTGATTTCCAGCCAAACGGTCAGATCATCCGCACCACCATCAATGTCTACGCTTTCGCCAAGCGGCGAATACTCAATGGCATTGGCAAGAATGCTCGCCAGCGCCTGGCCCGCGGCGCGGGCGTCGGCGATGGCCATGGGCAGATCATCGCTGACATGGTTTTGAACAACGATGCGGCCATCACGGGCCTGTGGCTCCAGTGTGCGAACGGTGTCAGCGGCGATTGGCAGCAAACGCGTTTCTTCCAGATCCATTTCCACATTGCCGGCTTCAATTTCCGACATGCGCAGGACGTCGGTCACGATGCGCAAAAGGGTCTTGCCGCTGTCGCCGATCATGTTGGCGTAGTCCGAGTACCGTCCGTTACCGATCGGGCCGAAAGACTGGTCACGGATGACCTGCGAAAATCCAATAATGCTGTTCAGAGGTGTGCGCAGTTCGTGGCTCATGCTGCGCAGAAAAGCGGATTTGGTGCGGCTGGCGGACTCCGCCATCTCGCGGGCGTCCGCCATCACCAGATCTGCTTCATGGCGTTCGGTCACGTCACGGGTTACGGCAACGAGACTGATATCAACAGACGTGCCGGTCGCACGCATGCGGGTCTCAAGATATCGGACTGATCCATCAGGATTGGTGACGGAGAACTCGACCGATGTCTCGCCGCCGCGCCGCAGGGCGTTTGAAACGGCTTCGGCAATAGAGTTCTTGAATTCGGGCCCGGCAACGTCGGAAAGCTGCATGCCGAGCAGTTTGTGCGGTGAGATATTCAAGAGGCGGCTGCTGGCAGGTGTTGTGAAAAGGACCGTGCCATCAATCGCATGACGGGTAATCAGGTCACTGGCGTTGTCCGCGACGATGCGATAGCGAGCTTCCTCGCTGTCGGCGGCATCTTCGGCGCGCTGATAGGCGACCTGGGTGCGCATGGCGAGAGCGCAGGCATAGACGATGGCAGCCACAATCGAGACCATCCGCACGAGGAACGGGTCAAGGCCGGACAGATGCGTCGGCGGCAGGCTCGCCCCCAGAGACAGCCAGACGAGGACTGAAAAGACAGTGGCGGCAATTGAAGCTGCCGTGATCGCGCTTTTGCGGTTGGCGGACAAGGCCGCTTCCATCGGCACGATGGCGAGCCAGAAAATCGCCGGCGAATCGACTCCGCCTGTCCACAGGCACAGCCACCCGATCAAAAGAGCAAAGAACGTGGAGGACAGGGCGTATGATGCGGCAAGCTGGCCTGTCAGGCGCAGATAGATGCCAGGGAGTGCGGTGGCAGCAAGGAGTGCAAAGGCGCCGGCGGCAAAGACCTCCATCCCGCCTGTGACAACCGCGAACAGAAAAGCACCCGCGAGGCCCAGGACCCCGCCGGTGGTGTGCTGCCGGATAAAGGATGCGTGGCGCCTCATCTGCCGCGGACGACCACGGACGCTGAGATGCACCTGCCAGTCAGCAATCTGCACGCTTGTTTCCCCTGTTTGTTCCGGCAAGCGCTTAGGCCGCCGTCCAAGTGCAATGGTCCCCGCCATCTCGCCCAATACGGGCGATATGGATGAAGTCGGCCGCCAGTCTCGCGCGACAGAGTTAAGGAAGGTGAAACTGCCAAGAATTTCTGCAGCATTTGAGACAAATGCCGTCTTTGGCCGTTCGCGAAATCGTGTTTTGAGCAGACTTGCCGCATTGCAAGAAAAGCTCGCGCGGCATAATGTTGGGCACGTCCGTTGCAGAAGTCTTAACAAGACACTGACGGGTGCTCCGATCTGGCACAAAGTTTAAGGATTTTTCGCTCAAACGCTGACTGTTTGAGGGTGATCCGAGACAGGATCGGGCACTGACAGGACACCTGGTAACTGATTTCCAGGTCCCAAAGGCGCTGAAAATGCTGCCGGGGGCCAGTATGGGGGCGACACGCATGGCCTATTTCGCATCACAGACACCGGCGCATACACGTATGTCAAAGTCTTCCGGAATTATCGCCGTCGCAGGCCTGAGCCTGGTTCTGGCCGGCTGCATTGGTACCGACAAGCCAAATGTTGCCGCGGTTCAGCCGCAGGCGGCGCCCGCACCAGTTGCAGCACAGCCCTACCAGGTCGCAAGCGCGCCGGTGGTCCTTTCAGATGGAACTCTTGTGCCTATTCCGCGGGCAAAGCCTGCCATCGCCGGCAAGCCTCTTGATACTGTGACACGGGCAGATGCCCAGGCTGCGACGCCGCTGGATGGCCCCAAGGGTCTGGTTGAAAAAGCAGCTGCCTATCGGGCGTTTGATGCAGCAATCGACGAGCTTGCCAGCCGCAAGTTCAAATCACCGCGCGACGTGCGTGCCGCGCTCGACTCCCTGCGTCCGCATGATCCGGCCAAGCTCGGTGAGGGCTGGGTCGCCAACAGCGCATTCCTTGCGTCCACGCAGCCTGATTTCGTGGCGGCTCTCAATGCAGCCGTGAAGCGTGACGGTAAGCAGGCTGTCCTGGCGCAACTCAAATCTGGCACCGGCGTATGGATGTTTGCCGGCTCGCAGAAGGCACGGTCTGTGGTGGTGGCTGATGCTGCAACTGCATACCAGAAGCTTACGGGCCTTGGTCAGCGTTTCCTGACAACCGCTGTTGAGTTCCAGCGCACCCGTTGGGGTAGCTATGAGCCTGCTGCACCTTTCTCCGTATCACCACAGTTTGCGGCCGCGGAAGTTGGTGGTGCCGGTCTTGGCAACATTCTGGCCGAACTGGCAGGGGTAACTGAAGCGCACGCCGCAGCGCCGGTGATGCAGCGCATTCTGGCAATTGCCGGACATATTGCGCTTGAGGAATCCGAAGCCAGCGCGGCCGTTTCGCTGGTACAGAACCGTGACCTGTCACGGTGCACACGGTTTGCACGGCTCAACCTGAACCAGTGTCTGGCCGCCGCACACTTCCCGTCCGAGGAAGCATATTGCACCGGCAAGCATGCGGTTAACGAAATAGCCTATTGCTGGGCGACGTATCTTCCGGCTGCCGCCAAGTAATACCGGCTCAGCCAACGATCCAATCCAAGGCGGCTTCTGCGGAAGCCGCCTTTTTTTGGTCCACAAAGCCCCAAAACACCGCAAACGATTTCCTAACACTGTCGTGGTTAGTCTGACATTGGGTCATTTCGATCTGTGCATGGGATAGCTTGGGGCTGCAAATGCCGGTTGGAACACGCGAGGGCATTGATGCGCTCGTAAAAGGGTTGGATAGCCTTCGCGTCGGCATCATCGTTTTTGATGCTGCAGACCAGCTTGTCTATTGCAATGACCACTTCCGCTTCATCTTTCGCGGCCTTGAGGACCTGGATCAGCTCTCAGGCATTACATTTGAAGATCTGCTGAGACAGCTGCTTGAAAACGGCGAGTTTGCCGGCGCGCTTGCCATCAATGACCCTGAGGAATGGCTTCGGGATTCGCTCGCTCATCATCGGTCACGCGACTGGGCACCGCGGATCGAGCGGCTTGCGGATGGCCGCTGGATGGAAGTGAAATGCCGCCCGATGGATGACGGTGGCGCCATCGTTCACTGGAACGACGTCACCAGCCTCATGCACACCCAGCTGCGGTTTGAGGCAGCGATTGAAAGCACGGCGGATGGTTTTGCCGTATGGGATCAGGCTGACAGGCTGGTGCTTCACAATCGGGTCTTTGCCCGCATCCACCGCGCAACGTCAGACCGGCTGAAGCCGGGCACGACCTTCAGAACATTCATGACCGAGACAGCTCAGTCAGGGATATTTGACGACGGAGAGCATCCGGAAGAATGGGTGACCCGCCGTATGGAGAAGCACAGCCTTCCTGTTGGCCAAAGCACCTTGCGGCACCGGGACGGGCGCTGGTTCCTGATGCGCGACCGGCATACCCGGGAAGGCGGCAGGGTCACGGTCTTCACCGACATTACGGAACTGAAGGAACGCGAACGCCAACTGATAGAGCGCGGACGCACCCTCCAATACACCGTACACGAACTTGAAATGAACAGCGCAAAGCTTGAAGACCAGGCCTCGAACCTTGTGGATGTGGCAGAGAAACTCGATTCAGCAAAGTCTGCCGCTGAGCGTGCCAACGAAAGCAAGACATCTTTCCTACGCAATATGAGCCACGAACTGCGGACACCGCTGAACTCCATCATCGGTTTCTCGGAAGTTCTTGAGCAGGAATTGTTCGGCAAGCTGGGCAATGAGCGCTATCTCGACTACGCATCAATGATCAATACGTCAGGCGGCCACCTGCTCTCGCTGATCAACCAGATTCTTGACCTCTCGAAGATCGAAGCCGGCCGCTATGAACTTGTGCGCCACCCGTTTGACATTCGGGAGATCATCGAGGATTGCGGCGAACTGCTGAGGCCGCAGGCCAAGGCCGGGCAGATCACTATTGATGTGGAGATGCCAGAAGACGATTGCGAACTGGATGCTGACGACACCGCAATCCGCCAATGTGTGCTCAATCTCATGTCCAATGCCGTGAAGTTCACGCGTGAAGGCGGTTCCGTCTCGGTGCGTCTTGAAGATAAGGGCGACATGGCGCTTCTCATCGTCAGCGATACCGGCATTGGCATTGCTCCCAATGATCTGCGGCGTGTGATGATCCCTTTCGAGCAAGTGGATTCAACGTTCGCTGCAGGCAAACAGGGCACTGGTCTCGGCCTGCCTATCGTCAAATCTCTCGTTGAGCTTCATGGCGGTTCCATTGAGCTTGCCAGCACGCTGGGTAAGGGGACGACGGTTACGGTGTGGCTCCCCAAGGAGGCAAGCGAGCCGAAGATCAGCCAACAGAACGGTACACCGGGTTACGGTCTCATTGCCTCTCCCTCGCACTAGCTACCGGTAAAGCCGGTCTCGCCTCACTCCCCTCCCTGCCTCTCCCTTCCTGCCAGCATCTCTGCGATGGGTGACATATGCTCCGATGCGTGGTGGAGTAGAGTTGACCCACAAGATAGTGCGGCACCCAAAAGAATGGGACACACCCACGATGGCAAGCAAAAAGACTGATGCCGGCAATGGCGGGGGCAAGAACAGCGCCACAGCCGACATTCATTATGAGGATCAATTTGCGGTGTGGCAGCCGAACGGGTTCCGGCTGGCAGATGTCCCGGATGATGCGTCTGTAAGCACCGACACCTATGCCGATGCTCTGAATGCTCTTCAGGATGAATTGCGAGAGCTGCAACTTGCCTTCCTCTACAACAAGCTCAAGGGCATTATCGTTTTTGAAGGTTGGGACGCCGCAGGCAAAGGTGGTGTGATCCGGAGAATGACAAGCGTGATGGACCCGCGTGCTGTTCGCGTCTGGCCCATCTCGGCGCCGGACGAACGCGAGCGCGAGGAACACTATCTGCAGCGGTTCTGGCGACGCCTCCCGCCCAACGGGGAGCTGGGAGTCTTTGACCGCTCCTGGTACGGACGGGTTCTTGTAGAGCGCGTGGAGGAATTTGCCACGCGGGAGGAATGGGGACGTGCCTATACCGAGATCAACTCTTTTGAGTCATCGCTTGCATCGGACGGTTTCCGGCTGGTGAAGATATTTCTCCACGTGGGGCATGATGTGCAGGCACAGCGGTTCCGCGACCGGCTTCACGATCCACTAAAGCAATGGAAGCTGACGCCGGAGGACCTAAGAAACAGGGGCAGACGGGCATCGTATGAAGAAGCCGTAGAAGAAATGGTACGCCGGACATCGGCACCGAACGCGCCCTGGCATGTGGTCCCTGCAAATGACAAGAAGTTCGCCCGTCTTGCCGCCATTTCCACAATTGTGCGCTCTCTGGGCGCCGGCATTGACTTCAAGCCACCTGCCCTAAGCCCTGAGTTTCTCGCCCAGGCCAAGAAAGAGCTTGGGCCGGACAAGAAGTAGCTAAAGTTTTATGCAACTTCGTTCCGAGTTGTAACAAAGCAGTAGACCAGGCCTTAGGCATGTCGTGCACTCGTGCGCCTATGTGGGCCATTTGATCAAATTTGATCTATTTGCTTTGCAACCTCACAACACCCTCGCGCCTACCCTCACGTCATGATTAGACGCATTGCCGTCTGACGAACCGGGCCGGACAAATCGGACCAGCGAGGCAGATGGCGCAACCGAGGGGTCGGTTCGATGCTTGTTTTGAGAATTGCATTCTGGATTGCTGTTGTTGCAGTGCTACTGCCGACCGCGCCCAACATTTCCTCATCCGATGGCGCCGCGCAGGCGGCTGCGGGAAGCCCTGCCCAGACAGACGAGCCATTTGATGCTGGTGCAGCCGTTGATATGGCCATGAGCACGGGGTCTGACGTTCTGAGTTTCTGCGAGCGGAACGAAGCGGTTTGCGAGACAGTCGCGAATGGTGGATCGCATGTCTTCAACCAACTGATTTTCTATACCGGCGAGGCCATGAGCTGGGCCACACAGGCGCTCATTGACGCCCGCCAAGCAGAAGGTGGTGCACCGGCAATCCAGGCCGCGCCCGCTGCACCAGTGGCACAGGCCCAGGGTGCTTGACGAATAAGCCGGTTTCTGACCGGTACCAAAGGGCAGCCCTTACTGCCCGCCTACACCCGCGATCCCCTCAAGGGCGCGTATTGCACTCCCATCGGCCTCCCCCCCCCAGGCCTGCCCCCCCAGTGCAATACGCGCCATTTTTTTCGTGCACACCAGATCGGTTGTCTGATATCGCCCGACGGCCTATGTCTTGGCCCAAGGCCGGACATTCTGAAGTCGCCGGCCCTGAGCAGATATGGTGCATTCAAGAAGGGCCGGTCGCTGTGAGTATCAATGAACTGATTGAGGATTTTTCCTATCTTGATGATTGGGAAGACCGCTATCGGTATGTGATTGAGCTGGGCAAAGATCTCGAGCCCTTGCCCGACGATGAGCACTCCGAAACCAACAAGGTCAAAGGGTGTGTCAGCCAGGTATGGCTGCAGACATATGTGACGATGGATGAATCCGGTCGTCCCGTTCTGCGGTTTGTGGGCGATAGTGACGCTCACATCGTGCGGGGGCTGATTGCCATCGTCTTGCGGCTGTATTCAGGTCGTCCGGCATCAGAGATCATAGAGACCCTTGCCGATCCGGTGTTTCAACAGATCGGCCTTGATGAGCATCTCAGCCCGCAGCGCTCCAACGGACTGCACGCCATGGTCCGGCGCATCCAGTCAGACGCTAAGGCGGCCCTGGCGGGCAGCGGGACACCTGTTGCGTCTTAGGGTCCGCCAACCTTGAGGAAATCTGAGCCATGAGCCTTGTCGTTCTGTCTTATCTAGGTGGTTTCATCGGGCTTGGCCTTGGGCTGTATGCAATTGTGAATCCGTATGGAGCCGCAAAGCTTGTGGGTATTCACATTGACGACGCGCTGCCGCACTCGATTTCCGAGGTCCGTGCCACATATGGAGGTGTGTTCGCCGGAGGCCACGCTTTTGCTCTAGCCACCGGAAGCGAAACTGCTTTTCTCACACTTGCGTGCGGATGGGGTCTGACGGCGATTGTCCGTCTTGGATCCATCCTGGTTGACCGGGCATCCAACGGCGCAAACTGGGGCGGCGCTGCTTTTGAGTTCGGCATGGTCGTCCTGCTCGCAGCGCCCTTCCTTCGCTAGACCAGCCCGTGCGGCTGAGGCAGATCAGGCGTCATCATCAGCGGCGGGAGCCTTCCAGACATAGGAGCGGTTATCGCGCCCGCTCCCAGCACCATTAAAGCCATAGTGGTCAGCCAGCCGTTCCAGGGCGATTGCCAGAACCACCTTGCCTGATCTTTGCGGCCACCCCATGCGGCGTTCAGCATCCTCAAGACCGTTGAGGTGACAACAGACATCCACAAGAGGCTCGGCCAGACCGGGGCCAACCGCTTCAAGAGCCTTGTAGAATCTCTGGCGGGCTGCCAGCGCCTTTTCGCTGAGCGTGAGATCACTGCCCCCCTGGCGCCTGTTGCCGTCGAGCTGGACTGACCAGTCCGCCGTGACGCGCTGGGACATCTGGGCGCTTGTAAAGTCTACGCGCAGTCTTTCGCCCGCTTCAAACTGGGTTTCGGACAGCAGTGCCTTGCCGTTGCTGCCCTTGCGTCTGCGAAGCCAGCCCAGCGGTGTTTCTGCAAGGTTGACCTTCATGGGCGTGAGAGCGGTCTTCGAGCCATGCCCGCGCCCGTCAATCATCCGTGTTCCCTCAATTTGATGCTGAGCCCGAAAGGGGTCCACCGACGCCGCGTCTCGGGCCATGCGGTTACGTCCCAAATCGGTCAACACATAGGTATCGGCTTGGGCCGTGATGAGACCATCCCGTGCAAAGGCCACAACGAATTTTGCATCCACAAGGGTGCGCGGGGTGCCCCCGCGCGTCTTTCTGGACCGCACGGCGTAGCGATCCGTCTGCGCGACAGGAACAAGACAGGCCCCGGTGAGCGCAAGGCGCGGGAGAATGCGGCGCGCTTCACGTTCATACTCTCCTTTGGCGATGGGTTGAGACCGCGCCGATGGTGCAGCGGATAGCGGCGCCACCCACTTTGTGGCGGGTACGGAGGGTTTCGACTTTGTCATGCTCAGACCTCCTTTCCCGTCGCAACACGCAGTTGCCACTCAAGGCGCGACAGCGCCTGGTCGAATGCCCTGTCATCGCGATCCCATTCAACCTTGCGGCAGGCGTGTGACACGGTGGACCGGTCCCGCGCGAACTCATGGCCGACGGCAGTCAGGGTCAGTCCGAAAACCACATGGG
>JANQMQ010000719.1 GCA_028279995.1 Candidatus Phaeomarinibacter sp.
CCACCTGGTTCTCCCATGGTGACGGCCAGCGGAAGGCGGTGAGGTGCGGGCGAAAGATTCACCGCATTTCGACGACAGCATTGCGCCGCAAGTCCCGAAGGTAGCGCCGGGACATCATGGCGAGTTCCTGGTTGAACAACTGGTTTTCAATATCATCCCGGCTTGGTAGCTGCCGTTCGACCATCTTTCGCTCGCATAGGACGACAAGCTCGATCCCTTCCGGCGTGCGCTGCGGTTGTCCCCACTTGTTTACTTCCAGAGCCATCAGCCCTGCGCGTGCAGGCGCTGGAAATGCTCTCATTGGTCGCTCTTCAACGCGGCTGAACCGCGAGTTTGGATTGACCTTCTTGGCAAATTCCTCAAGTTCTCCACATGCCATGGGTGTCTTGAGGACATTGGATACAGCAGCGCTTGTCCGCTCAAGTTCCGCCCGTGGCATATCCTGAGTGAAGGGAATATTAATCGCTTCGATCGTAATCGCCGCGTCCATCGGATCCTGCTTGTCATTGCTGAGACGGCGGTCGCGCAGTTGCAGAATGTGATAGCCCGCAACAGTCCGGATCGGATCGGATGTTTGACCGATGTTCAGCGTTCGCAGAGCCGAGTTCAGAGCATTGGACAATTGGCCATCAATAATCCAGCCAGCATCTCCACCATTTGCAGCTGTTGGGGCCTGACTGAATTGACCGGCAATGGCGCGAATGTCGCCCCCTTGCCGTAGCTGGTCCACCAATTGCGCGGCGGCTGCGCGTGCACGTGCTTCGTCTTCCGGTGTTTCTACCGGCACCAGAACTTCGGAGACCAGATAGGAGGCCAACTCCGACTGGTTGATGATCCGCTCAAGAACGGTGTCTATCTCGGTATCGGTCACAGTCACCCGAGGCCCGAAGCGGCTTTCGACCAACTCATTCCAGGCGAGTTCCGCAAAGACCTGTGTTCTGAGTGTCTCGACGTTAACGTCAACTGATTCAAGAAAAGCCAGAATCTGTTCGAGAGACATGTTGCTGCGGCTGCCAAGGCGTGTGATGGCCCGGTCAATATCAGCGTCGTCAACTTCGATGTTCTTTTCTACGGCTTCCTGTATCTGCAGGCGCTCATCAACAAGGGCGCGTAGGACTTGTGGCCGGATCCGTTCAAGGTTCTCAGGCGTGCGCGGAACACCTGCCGTCGCAAATACAAGCCCCAGCCTCTGATCGAGATCATACCCTGATATGACGCTGTCATTCACGATTGCCGCAATGCGCTGGACCATCTGTGCGGATGAGCCAGTAGAAGATAGTGCCACCAGACACAGGGCAAAAACAGCTGCAAGACCGATCCTGACCAGACCGGTTTCGCGCAGGCCATTAAAACGTCGCATCTGTTTGAAGAAAAGAGTGTGCATGTGGAATGAAATCATGTCTGTTTTGAAGGCAAATGATCTGCCAACCAAAGGTGACGGGTACCGGATCAAAAAGTCCATTGTACCCAGCGGTTTAATTGTTCCCCACGCCTGATCGGGAGCATAGCGAAAGATACGCTGCAATCAAGCGCGGAACCTGGCCAAAGACGCTAGTTTTCCTGGGCGCTGGAAACCGTTGTCGAACCGCCGAACTCGCCAAGGCTCACCAGCTGGATCCGGAAGGTGACGGAATTGGTCGGCTCGATATCTCGATCGCGGATGAAGCTCTGGTTGAAGCTCAGCGAGAACAGGAAGCACTCATCTTGATAGGTGAGGCCGACACTGTCCGAGACCATTTCAGCACGCCTCAGGTCCCGGCGGGCGTTGCCAGTGAGCCACCAGTCCTCGGCAAAGTTGAACGAGAAGCCACCTGAGACTTCTTCGCCTTCCTGGTTGTTGATCGGGTCGAGACTGGAATCGAGGAACACATAGTTTGCTCCTATCCCGATGCTTCTGCCTTCAAACAACTCGAATGCAGAGGTGAGTGATACCTCATTGCGCAGTAGTTTGCCGTCCTTGGGATCAGCACGAAAGCGGCTGACGAGATCAAGATATGGTCCAGGGTTTATCTGAACGCGACCGACCACATCGGAGTCGCTATCCTGCAGCCCGCTTCCGGCAGGGAAGGTAGCATTCTCTTCCAGGCGGTATGACTGCCCGAGCAGAATGTTTGCCTGACCGCCATCATCACCCAGTACAGAATATTGCAGGCCATAGTTCACGCGTGCGCCGTCTTCAAACCGATCAAGGCCAGGGTAGCGATTCCTGTCAAACAGGTGAGTGGTATCGAAGTCGACACTCAAACTGTCATCATTGGGGATATCACGCGGGTTGGCATTGCTCGGCGAGTAAACTGCCTGCACGATCGGCTCAATGATGTGCGAGGAGCTCTCGCTCATGCTGACCCATGGCCAACGGTACTCCAGTCCGACAGTAGGCAGGATCCGTGTCTGCACCGATGATTTGTTCTGACCAATGCCATTTACAATATCCTCGTCCACGACATAGACGTCACCGCGAACGTCAGCAAACGCCCCAAACTGCTCGCCCGATTTGGCGGTGCGGGAAAACTCCCACCCCAGGTCGCCTGAAAATCGCTGAAAGCTCGTGCCTTCGGTGCGTTGAAGGTTCAATGCGTTGATGCGGCCCGTGACCTGTCCTCCGGCGATCAGCGGTTCGAAATAGTATTCCGCATCGATGAGAGGCGTCACAAACGGAATGCTTGCCTGGTCATCGTTGGCCAGCAGACCCTGGAAATAGAAGGCCTCAGCGCGCGCAAAGTTGCGGTCATCCAAGGTTTGCACATAGGCCGTCGAGATCAGATCATTCTCGCTGAAAATGTCATATCGGCGAAGATAGGTTTCATCTGTCGTCAGCTTGAGATCGATGCCGGCTGTTGTCTTTTCGGTTATGTCAAATCTTGCGTCGGCAAACAGGTGGCCGCGAAAGTCATCAATATCAGATCCCCGGACCAGAAAGTTGGTTGTTGCAACAGAAGCTGGTTGTGCAGACACGGGCTGGACCGCGACAGGCTGGGTGCCGATCACCGCA
>JANQMQ010000014.1 GCA_028279995.1 Candidatus Phaeomarinibacter sp.
CTCATCCGGCTTTTGCCGGGGCAAGGCAAGCACCCGCTTCATCGCGACAAGCTGGCCTGGGGTGGCTACCTCCCCGACATCGAGCCGCAGTTCAATACAATCTGGGCACTGACGGATTTCACCGAGGAGAATGGCGCCACGCAGGTCGTGCCCGGAAGCCACAAGTGGGAAGAGAAGCGAGAAGCCAAACCGGAGGAAGTTTGCCAGGCCGTGATGCCTAGAGGATCCGTTCTGCTCTATACCGGGTCTGTCATTCACAGTGGCGGCGAAAACAAATCCAGGACGCCGCGTGTCGGCATGAACATCACCTATTGCCTTGGCTGGCTTCGCACGGAAGAAAACCAGTATCTCTCGTGCCCGCCGGAGGTTGCCCGCACGCTTGAGCCAGAATTGCAGGAGCTGCTGGGCTACACCATGGGCTCTTACGCACTTGGATATTTCAGCCCGCCTGAACCCAGTCTGGAGATCCCAGACACAGTGCCGCCGGAACTGGCGCTGGGCCGGTTGCCGCGGGAAGCACCGACGGCAAAGAAAATCGCTGAAAATTCCTCTGCGGAACTGGGGTCTTTTGTTCCACTTGAAGGGCAGTGATCGGGTAAGCACTCGTTAAGATTCTGGTCGAGCCCGGATGATAAAAAGTCCGAGTCCGTCTCATTTGTGGAACTGACGTTCCGTCAATTTTAACCTTCTGCCACCACACTCGCGCATTGAATCGACTCCATTGCGTTTGATGAGTTTGGCATGGGTGACCCCGCCGTTACGGACAATACGATCTGGCTGCTGGTCTGTACCGTTCTGGTATTGCTGATGCAGGCCGGGTTTACCTGCCTCGAGACTGGTCTCGTCCGCGCAAAAAACTCCATCAATGTCGCCGTCAAGAACGTTGCCGACTTCTGCGTTGCCAGTCTGGCCTTCTGGGCTATCGGCTTTGGCATCATGTTTGGTGTTACGTCTGGCGGTGTTTTCGGTACGTCCTTCTTCTTCTTTGACACCGGTCCTTTTGACGGCACCGGCTCCGCCTGGTTGATGGCGTTCTTCTTCTTCCAGCTGGCCTTTTGTGGCACGGCAACAACGATCGTATCGGGCGCAGTTGCTGAACGGATGAGCTTTCGCGGCTACCTGATGACGGCGGTCGTTTTGAGCGCCTGCATCTATCCGGTGTTCGGGCACTGGGCGTGGGGCGGCTTTGCCATCGATACTCAGATGGGCTGGCTGCAGGAGCTCGGCTTCGTCGATTTTGCCGGCTCGACTGTCGTGCACAGCGTCGGCGGATGGGTGGCGCTTGCCGCCGTGCTGATCATCGGGCCGCGGCTTGGCCAATTCGATGAGAGCAAGTCATCCACCGAGTCTCACAACACGCCGGTTGCGGTCTTCGGTATGTTCCTGCTGTGGGTCGGATGGTTCGGGTTCAATGGCGGGTCGACACTGGCGCTCGATGTTTCCGTGCCGCATATCATGGTGCACACGCTGATTGCGGCTGCGGCAGGCGGCGTCACGGCCATGAGCCTCACCTGGAGTCGTCGGGGTGCGCCCAACGCTGTGGACACGCTCAACGGCGTCCTCGCCGGGCTGGTGGCCATTACCGCTTCAGCGCATGTGGCGAGTATCGGAACGTCGATCATCATCGGCGGTGTGGGTGCCGTGGTGGCACTTGCTTGCCAGTCCTTCCTGCGGCGCAAACGGATCGACGACGCGGTAGGGGCAGTGCCGGTGCATCTGGCCGCCGGCATCTGGGGGACGCTTGCCGTCGCTCTGCTGGGGGATGCTTCTCTTTGGGGGACGGGCCATACGCGGCTTGAGCAGCTGGGGGTGCAGGCCCTGGGTGTCGCTGTTGCCGGGATCTATGCCTTTGGTGTCGGGTATGCGGTGCTGACTGTGATCAACTGGTTCCTGCCGCTGCGGGTATCAGAAGAGGCAGAGCATCTGGGCCTCAATGCGTCCGAGCATGGCGCGTCGACCGCGATCCATGACCTCATCCATGCCATGGATACGCAAAAGCAGACCGGCGACTTCTCATTGCGCGTACCGGTCGAGCCCTATACCGAGGCCGGCCAGATTGCGACGCAGTACAATCAGGTTCTCGACCGTGTGCATACTGAAATTGCCGCCCGTGAGCAGACGGCGGACCAGTTGCGGTCTGCCCGTGATCAGGCGGAGATCGCAAATGCTGCGAAGTCGCAGTTCCTGGCAAATATGAGCCATGAACTGCGGACACCCCTCAATGCGATCATCGGTTTCTCCGAGATCATGAATGGTGAGATTTTCGGGCCGCTTGGAAATGAGCAGTACAAGGAATATGCCAGCGACATCCATGATTCCGGAACGCATCTGCTGTCGATCATCAATGACATTCTCGATCTTTCGAAGGTCGAGGCAGACAGCTACGACCTTGCAGAGGACGAACTTGATGTTGCCCAGGTTCTGGATGCCTGCAGCCGGATGATCCGTACGCGTGCGCAGAGCGGCGAACTGAAGCTGTCGGTCGAGATCGAACCTGACCTGCCAAAGCTCGTGGCGGATGAACGCGCGCTCAAGCAGATGATCATCAATCTTGTGTCCAACGCCGTGAAGTTCACGCCGCAGGGCGGCAGCATTGCGTTGCGGGCCCGGCTTGAAGCAGATGGGCGGATTGCGCTTGAAGTGGCTGACACCGGCATCGGCATTGCGCGCAGCGATATCAAGAAGGCATTCGAGCCATTCTCGCAGCTGCAAACCGATGCCCTGGTCTTCAAGGCGGACGGGACAGGGCTGGGCCTCCCCCTGACGGCCGCGCTGGCGCGCAGTCACCAGGCTACGCTTGTTGTGGATAGCGAGCCCGGCAAAGGCACGTCCATTACGCTGCGCTTCCCGCTTGACCGGGTGGTGCTCAAGGGAACAGTGGCCGCTTAGCTCTCTCCCGCAATCGATATGATGACGTCGCGTTTTGCGATGAGGGGAAGCTCCTTCAGGCCACCTGCGGCAGATGCCGCAATAAGCTCCCGGACAATTTCCGTCGATGCTGCCGCGGCCTGCCGACTGTCCTCGCCGTTGAGGCGCAGGCCCAGATAGGCAGCAGCGGCGACGTCGCCAACGCCATTGGGCGGGGCGCTGACGCGTTCTGTTTCGAACACGTCGATGCTGCTTTCAGAGACAAGCTGGGTTGTGATTGTGATCGCGGATGCGCCGGGTGCGGATGTCACCAGCGCTTCTGGTAGGGCAAGGCCGCGCGCGAGTGCCGCAATATCCGTGTCGGATGGCAGCGGCCACGATCTGCCTGTGAGGACAGAGAGCTCGAACAGGTTGGGTGTCGTGATGGTTGCCAACGGGATCAGCTGTCGGCTGATTGCATCAGGCACGCCGTCTGCCACATAAATCGTGCCATTGTCCCCCAGGATTGGGTCCACCAGCACCGGCAGACTGTCCTTCATTCGCTTGAGCCGGGTAATGGTGCTGGCGGCGGTAGCGATCTGATCAGGCGAGGTGAAATAGCCGGTCATGACCGCCGTCACCTGATCCATCCATCCACCTTCCCACAGACTGGACAGCAGGTTCTCCATTTCCGGTGCAGGTGTGCTGCGGCCGGCAGGGGTGCCGTGCCCGGGGTGATGGGACAGCAGGACCGTCGGTATGCCCCAGACGTCATGGCCCAATGTTTCCAGAACGAATTGTGCGGCTGAGTTGCCCACATGCCCGGCAACGACCTGTGATGAGATGGCGAGAACAGTCATGGTGACGCATCATGCATGGAACGTGGGCGCGGCCTGTTGGCTTGCCTGCTGGTTGGGACATAGAGTGCGGGTGAACACAATACCCGCCCTCACCTTATGGAATTGTCATGCTACCCCAGTTTGATGCCGGCCGCCCGCGCCGTTCTGTTTTGTACATGCCCGGCGCCAATGCGCGGGCGCTGGAGAAGGCGCGCACGCTGGATGCGGATGCGCTGATCCTTGATCTTGAAGACGCGGTTTCACCGGATGCCAAGGAGCTTGCGCGTGAGCAGGTTGTTGCTGCGGTGACGGCAGGCGGATATGGCCCACGCGAGGTCATCGTCCGTGTCAACGGGCTGGATACCCCATGGGGCGCTGATGACCTTCGAGCGGTGAACGGCATTGGGGCTGACGGTGTACTGATCCCCAAGGTCAACGGGCCCGGTGACATAGAGGCAGCGGCGGGTCTTCTGAAGGACGAACCCATCTGGGCGATGATGGAAACGCCGGACGCGATGTTTGCCGCGCAGGACATTGCCCGGCATCCGCTGCTCTGCGGCATGGTGATGGGCACCAACGATCTGGTGAAGGAACTGAAGGCGGCGCGGGTGCCCGGCCGCGCGCCGTTGCTGACGGCCTTGCAGTTGTCTCTCCTTGCCGCACGCGGGGCGGGCTGCATTGCCATTGATGGTGTCTACAATGACATCAAGAACGCGCCGGGGTTTGCAGACGAGTGCGAGCAGGGGCGGGATTTCGGCTTTGACGGAAAGACGCTGATCCACCCGTCACAGATCGCGCCCTGCAATGAGGTGTTTGCACCGTCCCCTGATGATGTTGCGCAGGCGCGTGAGGTCATTGCGGCGTTCGATGCGCCGGAAGCGAAGGGCAAGGGTGTCATCACTGTCGGAGGCAAGATGGTGGAGCTTCTGCATGCGGAAGAGTCCCGTCGGCTGGTTGCCGTTGCAGATGCGATTGCTGCCAAGGAGGCGTCCGCATGACCGGAACCAAATCAAGCAGCGGGAATTTCCTTGAGGATTTCAGTGTCGGTCAGGTCCTTGATCACGCAACACCGCGCACGGTGACGGCGGGGGACGTGGCGCTCTATACGGCGCTCTATGGCTCGCGTTTTGCGTTGCAGTCGTCAGAGATTTTTGCGCAAGCCTGCGGGTTGCATCAGGCGCCGCTGGATGACTGGCTGGTGTTTCATATCGTCTTCGGCAAGACAGTTCCGGACATCTCGCTGAACGCGGTTGCAAATCTTGGCTATGCGGAAGGGCGCTTTGGTGTGCCGGTCTATGCGGGTGACACGCTGCGGGCGGTCTCCGAAGTCATCGGCATCAAGGAGAACTCCAACGGCAAGACCGGCGTTGTCTATGTGCGCGCGCGGGGCCTCAACCAGAACAGCCAGGAGGTCTTGTCCTATGTGCGGTGGGTCATGGTGCGCAAGCATGATGCTGCGTCCGTGATCACCGGTCACCTGCCACCTGATCTTGAGAGCCATGTGTCGGCGGACAGCATTCACGCCAATGCCGTTCCCAACTTCTCGAACTTTGACGTCACACTGAGTGGTGAACCGCATCGCTGGGGGGACTATGCGGTTGGCGAGCAGATCGACCATATGGACGGGATGACGGTAGAAGAGGCCGAGCATCAACTGGCAACACGGCTCTACCAGAACACGGCACGGGTGCACTTCAATCAGTTTGCCGAGGCGCAAGGCCGGTTCGGCAAACGTCTGATCTATGGCGGCCATGTCATCAGCCTGGCCCGTGCGCTCTCCTTCAACGGTCTGGCCAATGCGGTGAAGGTCGTGGCGCTTAACGGCGGACGGCATGTGGCGCCGCTGTTTGCCGGGGATACTGTTTTTGCGTGGAGCGAAGTGCTCGACAAGGCTGAGATCGCAGGTCGGGATGACGCCGGGCTGTTGCGCCTGCGCATGATCGCGACCAAGGATCTTCCGTGTACGACCTTCCCGTTGCCGGATGAGGCTGACGGTGTAATCCTTGATCTGGACATGTGGGCCGCTGTTCCGCGCTAGGCGGCGCCTTGCGATGCGGCAATACCAGCTGGTGTCAGTTCGCTGTCG
>JANQMQ010000042.1 GCA_028279995.1 Candidatus Phaeomarinibacter sp.
ACGACCGGTCACGAAAGAGCAAGCCAAGGCGCTGCGCCTGACTGACCGGGGCAGCTTTCTCGGCAATCTCATGGCGGATGGCAAGCTGACGGCGGAGCAGGTTGAGGCGGGGGAGAACTACTGCCAGAGATATATCGCTTATGCCGTGTTGAATGGCCTGCCAAAAATCACGCCTCAGATAGCGGGATATGGCGCAGTGAGGGGAATGTCGCGGGTGGAGCGATTGGATGCAGCAATGGCGGCGAAGGCAGTTTACAGTGCAGATCAGTCAAGATTGCGCCATTGCAGCGCTGGTGTTCGCCAGGCAATAAAGCGCGCCTGTGTGCTAGATGAACCAGCCCCCGTGCATCTAGTGCGTGAGGGGCTTGACGCGCTTTTGTATGCGAAATAGTATCGTGGTAGCGCGCGGTTTGTCCAATTGACGGTCGCGCGTTTTGAGTCAGGCCGCTTTCTGGCGGTGCATCGCAATTGGCAGCAAAGAGGGTTATTCCTCCACGAGGGTGCTTGCCGCCCCTGATGCACCCCCTGAGCGCGGCCAAATGGCTAAGGCACCGATTGTGGTGTTACAAGTCTGGGCTCTGACTGGCGACGGCCTTCAACCCTGCGATGTCGGCGAATACACCACGCGCTCAACAAGCAAAGTCGCCTCGGCTTCCGATCGCGCGCACAGGAGATCCCACCATGCCGTTGTTTGCACAAGCCGAAACGGACCTATTGGATAGAGGTCGGGCTTCCCATCCCCTGCAAACGGTATACCTCGTGACCCAAGAGGTTGATTGTTACGAAGGCCGAGAGGTCATTGGCGTGTTTAAGGTAAGAAAGCAGGCGGAACATGTGGCCCAACGGCTAAACGCTACCTCCACCTCGGACAGTGAATCGTTTGATGTGGAGCCGTTTGTCCTTGGTGAATTGGATGAGTGTTTTCAGAAGCGGCTACGAC
The DNA here is from genome assembly GCA_028279995.1 of Candidatus Phaeomarinibacter sp. Classification (GTDB taxonomy): domain Bacteria; phylum Pseudomonadota; class Alphaproteobacteria; order CGMCC-115125; family CGMCC-115125; genus Pyruvatibacter. Next base: position 941 of record JANQMQ010000042.1, read on the forward strand.
ACGCGCCGGTTTACGCTGATCTATAGCGAATTTGGATTTTCGGGATCAGTTTATAGTTTTCTCCGCAGAACTATAATCCGCCGGTTTAGCTCAGTAGGTAGAGCACCTGCCTTGTAATCAGGGTGTCGCGGGTTCGATCCCTGCAACCGGCTCCACAACAACACAGCAAGAGGCGCGACCGCTCAAACCGGCGCGGTGAGCTATGGCAGCACGTCTAAACCCCAAGCAGGACGAAAGAAGCAGATCAGCAATCAAGACCACACAGCTTGTTAAGCGGTTGAATTGCTTCGCGTTGGGCGAGAAGGATGATGCGGGCAACGAGGTGAGACTCGACACGCAACAGCTGCGCGCGATCGAGATTTTGCTGCGCAAGACTCTGCCTGATTTGTCGGCTGTAATTGTCGAGGGCGAGATCACACAAAACGTAGTGTCCGCCACACCCAAGACACCAGAGGAATGGGCCGAGCAACACGCAGAGGATCGTGTCCACTAAGGTTATCTGGGCGCCACAGCCCGGCCCTCAACACGCGCTGATCGACTGCCCGCTAGAGCTAGTATTCTTCGGCGGCGCTCGCGGCGGGGGGAAGACGGACGGCGTTTTAGGGAAGTGGGCGCTGAAAGATGCGCAATACGGCTCAGACTTCAACGCCATTATGTTCCGGCGCACAACCGTATCGTCGGAAGATGCGATAGAGCGCAGTAAGCAGATATACGCGCCACTTGGAGGGAAGTTCGCAGCATCGCCGCAACCAACTTGGCGAATGCCCAATGGTGGCCGGGTTAGCTTTCGGTACTTGGACAAGATCACAGACGCGGACGAATGGCAGGGCCGCAACGTCACAGACGTGTGGATAGAAGAGGCGGGGCAATACGCAACGCCGGATCCGATAGACAAGCTTTTTGGGGTTATGCGGTCGGCTGGCGGTGTGCCAGTGCAGATGATCCTGACGGCCAACCCGGGCGGGCCGGGACAGAACTGGATAAGGGACAGGTTTCAGCTGCACCCATTTCCCAAGCGCCCGCGCATCGTGGACGTGGAGATTAACGAAGGACAGTTACGCTCAGCGGTCATCCCGTCGCGGATCACAGACAACCGGGCGCTCTTAGACGCTGACCCGGGTTATGTGGACAGGCTCAAGATGGTCGGCTCGCAAGAGCTTGTCCGCGCATGGCTTGAGGGGGATTGGTCGGCTATTGAGGGCGCGTTCTTCGCGGAGTGGGATGAATCGCGCCATGTGGTGCCGTGGTTTGATCCACCTGCGGATTGGTTGCGGTTCAGATCAATGGACTGGGGCTTTGCCGCACCATTTTCTGTCGGGTGGTGGTGCGTTGTAGGTGAGAATTTCCACCACAGCGGCCTGTATCTGCCCCGTGGGGCGCTTCTCCGTTATCGGGAGTGGTATGGCGCCAGCGGGCCGCAGAAGGGCCTACGCATGGTCGCAGAGGAAGTGGCGGACGGTATCAAGGAGCGGGAAATCGCCGACCGCATATCCTATGGGGTTCTTGATCCATCCGCATTTGCGCAGGACGGCGGGCCAAGCATTGCGGAGCGCATGTTCTCCCGTGGGGTCGCATTCCGGCGCGCTGACAACAAAAGGCTAGGAAATGGTCTGGGCGCGATGGGCGGTTGGGATCAGATGCGAAGCCGCATGAGGGGCGAGAACGAAACCCCCATGCTCCACGTGATGGACACTTGCAGGGACTTCATTCGCACAGTGCCGGTGCTCCAACATGACCCGGACAAGGCGGAAGACCTGGACACAGACGCAGAAGACCACATTGCGGACGAAGCGCGCTATGCCTGCATGTCCCGGCCATGGGTGCCGCTTGGCAAGGTGGAGCCCAAGCCCACGGCCAAACCCGGCCAAATCTACATCGGCCCGCCCGAAGACGATAATCCAAAGAGGACGCGCCTATGAAGACCGAAGACGCGCCCACCAGCGCCAAGCCCTGGCTTGAGAAAATCAAAAAGGCCGAAAAGGCGTTCGAGGTCTATCAGGAGAAGTGCGACAATATCGACAAGCTCTATTCCGATTTGGAAAGCTTGTCCAAGAACAGTGGGGACAGTGAGTTTCAAATCTTCTGGGCCAACCTGGAAGTTGTAAAGCCGTCAATCTATCAGCGCCCGCCACGCCCCGTGGTCATGCCGCGCCATTCTGACCTCGGTGATGTGGTGCGCGTTGGATCTGAGATGGTTGAGCGCGCGCTAGAGTTCGACGTAGAAGACGATGATCTGCACCAGACGCTCTGCATGGTGCGCGATGATCTGGCTGTGTCTGCACGGGGCGTTCCTTGGGTGCTGGACAATGGTCAGTGCCTCCATGTGGATCGGCGCGATTTTCTTCATGCACCCTCTCGAAAGTGGACGGAAGTTCCATGGGTGGCCCGTGCCGTATACCTGACCAAAGATGAGGGCAGAGACGAGTTCGGGGATATCTTCAAGGGCGTTCAGGTGGCCAAGATTGGCGACCAGCGCACCGATGATTATCGGGAGACGGAAGACAAAGCCAAGGTTTGGGAAATCTGGTGCAAGGACAGCCGCGCGATTTACTACGTTGTGGAGGGCGTGGATGAGATCCTGAGAACGGCGGAGCCCTATATCAACGTCAAGGGCTTCTTCCCGTGCCCACGGCCAGCTTACGGGACATTGCAGCGCTCTACGCTCCTTCCTGTACCGGATTTTGTGTACTACCGGGATCAGGTTGACGAAATCAACACGCTGACCCGGCGCATAACCTCGCTGGCGGAAAGCCTTCGTCTCAAGGGCTTTTATGCGGGTGGAACGTCGGAGGTTGGCGAGGCCATCGAAACAGCGATGGCTCAGACGAGCGACAAGGCCATTCTTGTCCCGATCAGCAATTTCGCTGCCCTTGGGACGACAAACCTCAAAGACGGCATTGTTTGGATGCCTGTGCGAGAGGTGGGCGAGTTGATCGTCAATCTTGTCGCGCTTCGCAAGCAGCTGATCGAGGACGTGTACGAAATCACCGGCCTCAGCGACATTATGCGGGGCAGCACAGAGGCGGCAGAAACCGCGACGGCTCAGAATCTCAAGGCGCAATACGGGTCGGTCAGGGTGAGGGAGCGCCAGCAAGAGATGGTGCGGGTCGCGGTCGATATTCTACGGATCAAAGCGGAAATCTTCTGCGAAACCATGTCTGGCGCTGAGATCGCGCAAATGGCGGCGATGCGCTTGCCGACGGAGGCCCAAGTTCAGGCGCAAATGATGCAAATGCCACCTGAGCAACAGCAAGGCATGAAGATGCCTGTCACGATTGAACAGGTGGATCAGCTTCTAAAATCTCAGAGCATCCGGCCGTTCCTGATGGAAGTGGAGTCCGACAGCACAATTGCCCCGGATGAACAGGCCGAAAAGCAAAGCCGCATGGAGTTCCTGCAAGCCATTGGCGGGTTCATGCAGCAAGCCGCTCCCGCTGTGGCCGAGCAGCCCGAAATGGCGCCTTTTCTGGGTGAGTTGATGAAGTTCACCGCTGGCGGGTTCCGCGCCGGTCGCGATCTGGGCGGCGCAATTGACGATTTTGTGGAGCAGATGAAGGCGCAGGCCGTCCAGGCGTCACAGGGTCAGCAGCAGCCAAGCCCCGAGGTCATGAAGGTGCAGGCCGAGGCGCAGCACAAGAAAGCGGAGATGCAATTCAGGGTGCAAGAGGCCAGGACACGGGCGCAACTAGACATGGCTAAGCTTCAAATCGACGCCAAGAAAGCTGAAATCGCCGAGGGTGATCTGATCCTGAAAGAGGCACAGGCGGAAGTTGATACGCTCATGCGAATTGAAGAGGCGGACCTTGAGCGTCAACAAGCGCGTCCGGTGGCGATAGGGTGATTTATGAAACAACTAGCAGATGAACTGCAGGGCATGGCTGCCCTGCACACGGCGCTGGCGAAGATGGACGGGCACGAAATCGACAAGAAAGCCGCGCGCCACTCCGCAATGCGTGAATATATGCTGCATGTGGGCGCCTGTTCTGCACCATTCTCCGAGTCCGCAGCCCGTGCTGCGCTGACAGAGGCGGTGGAGACAGCCATCGTTGATGATCCACAGAACATACCCGGCCAGCCGTTTGACCGTGAGCCTTGGCGGTGGATGGAATCTGCCTAGATGCGCTCAAAATATCGCTATGACCCCGAGACTGGCCGCATGGTGGATGAAACGGGTCTCCCGATGCTCAATCAGGCTGACCGAGCAAGGCCCCCTCAGGCCCCATTCATGGTCAGCGACACGCAGCCCGCTCTGCAATCGATGACCAATGGTCAGGTTTACGATT
>JANQMQ010000051.1 GCA_028279995.1 Candidatus Phaeomarinibacter sp.
GTCCGCCACAACACGCTGACCGGCAGGACCCGCGAAATACGGCACACTGCGCTCCGGGCCTGCTGGCATCGAGACAGCCTCGGCAAACTGTGCTTCCACAGAATCGATGACGGTCACAGCGCGGGCCGGGTCAAAGCTGGAAATGGATGTGAGAAAAAGGAAGAACGCGAGAAGCGCCAGAAAAAGCGCCAGATACAACGTGGCAGCCTGCGGACGTGCAGCACCGACCGGGCCTACGCCAAGCCCGTCGTCCTGCATATGTGCCTGCGCACCTGTCGCCACGGTGAGCCTCCTGCCCGCCATTCGCCGGAGCAACCCGGCGGAAACTGCGAATCGCGCATGCGAGCGCAGCCTCTCTCAAGAGGCCAAAACCTAGCTCCAAAGCAGTTAAACAGCCGTTAAGGATTATGCGGCGGATCGGGTAAAACCGCCCAAATCAAGCACTTACCCGGCATTTCCGGGCAGGATCGGCTCCAGTTCCTGCAGGCCCAGCGGGGCCGGCGCATCCGGCATCGGCACAGCCGAAAGGCGGTCCTCGTTCTCCGTGGCCAGTGCAACCGTCACCGCCTGTGCCCGAGCCGGATCCATGGCCGCCAGAATTGCTGCCAGCTTGCGCTCATTCATCCGGTCCAGCAGCTCAAGCAGCACAGTCATATCCAATTGCTCGAATACGGCGGCTGCATCCTTGGGCTTCATGTTCTCGTAGACCTTCACCAGGCTCCTGAACTTCTCGTCACCCTTGGATTCTTCGGTCTTGAAGACCTCATCAATCTTGGTCTTCAGTTCTTTCAACTCGGCAATCTTGTCGTCGATCCGCGCCTCGGCTGCGGCAAGCAGCTTTTCACGCATCTCGACTTCATTCTGCCGTGCGTCCAGTGCCTTGCGGCGCGACGCCAGGGCTTCCAGCACGTCATTGCTCTCGCTGCCGGCAGGTGCCGGGCGCGCGGCAAGGTTCACCGGCGGGCGTGCATTCTCAGAGTCTTCGACAGCATCAACGTCAGATGCTTCTTCAGCCACCTCTTCATCCGTGGCTTCCGAATCCGCAGCCTCCACCGCCGGGACAATCGGCGACGTCCCCGTCACAAAGGATGTTACCTTGAGGGTGAGCAGAAGCGCAGCACCAATCATGACGGCAGGCAGCAGACGAAGGCGGTCGGGAGAATGAGTGCTCATGTCCTTGAACTCTTCCTTGCGATAAAGCGTCTCTAGCGAACCTGGCGCAGCGCAGCCGCTAGCCCGGTTTCAGCCAGCGGGTCATCCTGAACCGGCGGCTCTGACAGATCGGATTTCGGTGTTTCGGCAACGCCAGTGCGGGCGGCGTCCGGCGATGATGTTTTGGCCTGACCGGCTTGAGCATGACCTGTGCCAGACAGGGCACCGAGACGATCGGCGATGTGATCGCCCGCCTCCACCATCAAGGCCAGCTCATCAGCAAGACCGCGGGCCTTCTTGAGGTCGCGCTCCATGTCACGGGTTAGCGCGTCGCAGCTCACACGCAGATCGGTAATGGCCCCCTGAGCACGCGTCGTCGCGCGGTCCAGCGCTACCACAATCTGCTTCAGGTCGCCTTCGCCGTCACGCAGCATTCGCAGGCGACGATCAAGCAGATAGCAATAGGTAATGGTCGCGACGAGCAGGCCGCCAACCACAAGTTCAATGAACATGCTCAATGAGAATGACATTACTCGCCTGCCTCTCCGCGAAGTCCCAACGCTGCGGCGCGGTGAGAGGTTTGCTTCAATGCCTTGTTCACAAGCACACCCACATGGTTGCCGACACGGCCCATGGATCCCGTGGTGATGGGAATACCACCGGAGCGAAGCTGCACCGGGCTCTCCCCAGTACAGTTGAGCATCAGCGTCTGGCCGACCTCGAACTTCATGACATCACGCAGAGACATCACCTGCTCGTCCAGGAGGGCATCAAGCTCAACTTCAGTTGACCACAGTTCCGTCGCCAGATGGCTTTCCCAAATGGAGTCACGACCGAACTTCTCGCCCATGAACATCTGCAACAGCAATTCACGGATGGGTTCGAGTGTTGCGTAGGGCAGCATCAACTCGATGCGTCCGCCCCGATCTTCCATATCAATCCGCAACTTGACCAGAATGGCCGCGTTGGCCGGACGGGCAATTGCCGCAAAGCGTGGGTTCGTTTCAAGGCGATCCAGCTCGAACTGCACCGGTGACAGTGGTTCAAACGCAGCGCAGGCATCCTGCAGTACGACCTCGACCATGCGCTGAACGAGATTGAGTTCAATGGTGGTATACGGCCGGCCTTCAATGCGCATGGCCGCGGTACCACGACGGCCACCCAGCAGCACATCCACGATTGAGTAGATAAGGTTGGAGTCGACAGTAAAGAGGCCGAAATTGTCCCATTCACGCGCCCGGAACACCGCAAGAATGGCCGGCAGCGGAATGGAGTTGAGATAATCACCGAAACGGATGGACGTGATGTTGTCGAGGCTCACTTCCACGTTGTCAGACGTGAAGTTACGCAGGCTCGTCGTCATCAAACGCACCAGGCGGTC
>JANQMQ010000550.1 GCA_028279995.1 Candidatus Phaeomarinibacter sp.
CGTGACCCAGGGATTGAGTTTTTCACGTGTGTTTACCCCGGCCCGCGCGCCGTAGCCGCGGGTGGTGTAGGACGCCGTCGCGCCGCTCGCGCGCACCGCGTCGGTTTCCGTCTGGGAATAGACGAGACCTGCGCGGATGCCCGTGTCCGGATTGAGCCGGTAAGTCGCAAAAGGCGAGACCAGATAGGTGTCCGCCTCCTTGGAGGTGCCGAACCCGCTTGTGTCGTCGGTGTCTGAAAACCCATATGTCAGGCTCATGCCGGTCGCGACGCGCTCGGTGACGCGCACCTGGCCACCGACGGTCACGCGCCACGCGTCGGTGTCGCGGCGCTGGCCGGAGCGGGTGTCCTCCGCCGAGGTGAAGTCGCCGGAGACCCATGTGTGCACCCCGCGCGCATTGATGAGGTCGAGGATCGATGGTTGAGGCGCGGGACCGGAGAGCTGGTTCTGCCGCTTGAGGTTCTGGATACGAGATTCGAGCTGGCTGATCCGCGCGTCGCTTCGGGCGATGTCGGTAGCGAGTAACTTCTGGCCCTCTTCAGCGACCCGGATCTGAAAGCCCAAGTCCTTGCTCTCCTCCGAGGCGTCGTTGACGGCGTTCGTATGTGACCTGTCAGCGATATCGAAGTCCACGAGCGCCTCACGGCGTGACGCTTCGACACTGGCAATCGACGTTCGTTCAGGGACGCCGAGGGCGCGCAGGTCGGCCCGCGCGTTTTCCAGGCGGCTTTCGACGGATGGCATATCCGGAGAAGACGCAGGCGTTGCCATGAACAGATCGCGCGCCTCGTTCAGCGCACGCAGGGTGTTGAGGATGTTGTCCCAGCGCTGAAGTTCGACCCTGGCCTCCTCAAGGGTTCTGGCTCTTGATTCTATCTTTTTCTGGTTCTCGGCGCTGATCTCTTCCCGGGCGGCCTTCATTTCGTCGATCAACCTGGCCGAGCTGAAAAACTCCGCCGTCATTTCAGCGTTCTTGGCTTTCTCATCCGCGAGTTCACCCTCAAGGCGCCGCAGTTCGGCTCCGGTGTCGCTTTCATCCTCGCCGCCGTCTTCGCCACCGTCCCCGCCGCCATCACCACCGCCGGTGCCCCCTTCGCCGTCTTCTCCGCCAAACCCGATTTCATCACCTTCGTCATCCCAAACCCGTCCATGCTGGTCTTCGAGATCATCGAGGTCATTCTGGTTTTCACGCTCGGCTTCAGACCTCCCACCCGTTGATGTCGTCCCGACAGAAGTCGTCGGCGTGCCGGGCGTACAGGTGTCGCCCGATTCAACGGTCGATACGACAGTCGCGCCGAGCGAGAAGATGACTTCCACGAACCCGTTGGAATTGCAGCGTGTGCTGGTCGTTTCACCAGGCGCAGTGTTGCCTGCGATGAATGCGGCTGAAGGATCACCAGGCCCGGCAACGGCAGGCGCAGCAAGAACGCATGCGGCCAGGCCGACAACACAGATATGAGATGACAAACGATACAACATGGGACCCCCCCCTGAATTCGACAGGCGCAGTATAGACGCGCGAGACCCGGGACGCTAATCGGCACCTCGTACCGGCGTAACTGGCCATATGGACAGGCAAGTTTGCCCTAGAGACGGATGAGGCGAAGTCGAAGGGCTTTCGCCACCGCTTGTGATCGCGTGGTCACACCCAGCTTCACCATGGCATTGGCCAGATGGAACTTTACCGTCCGTGTAGAGACGGTGAGCCGCTCGGCAATCTCGGGGTTGGTCAAACCACTGCCGACCCATTGCAGGCATTCCGTTTCGCGCGGTGTCAGCACCGCAAGGCTCATATCGTCTTCATGGTCGGATGGCGTCTCGCAGGCGGACATCAACTGCACGGCCATGAGCTGGCGTACATACCGCGCGTCGACATCAGTGCTGCCGTTGTTGTGGATGCTGACCTGGCGATGCCGCACCGCTTCAGCGATAGCCTGTGATCGCGTGGTTACATCCATCTTTGCCATGGCATTGGCGAGATGGAATTTCACGGTCCGTGCGGAGACATTGAGCCGGGCGGCGATCTGCGCATTGGTCAAACCGCGCCCCACCCATCGCAGGCATTCTGCTTCACGCGCCGTCAGCTGAGTAGCACTTGCGTCCTTGTTGTGATCAACAAGTGCCTCATAGGCGCAGATGAACCGTGTCGCCATGAGTTGGCCAATGTGCTGCGCCTCGGCGAAGCGTGCCGCGTCGGCAGCACTTCGTCCCACACTGTAGATGCTGATCTGGCGGATGTAGCGGTCGTCGGAAAGTGGGATGTTTGTTTCGTGCTCGATATTGTGGTCTCGCATGGCGTCCCACATGTCACGGGTCTTCGATCCTGACTTGGCGTCCGCGAACACGCTGCTCGTCAACTTGATCTGTGGAAGGCCATAGGCGAGATCAACGATGGGGCATATGTCATCCCATCCAAAGGCGTAGTAGTCGTCCACGAGGCTTTCGGGAAGTGTCGAGACAACGAAGTCGGCGTCGTGGGGTTCGGCCACGTCCGACGCGGGTCGCGGCGTCCCGAAGAAATCGAAACCATCGATCCCGATGCGATGCAGTTCAGTCTGCAACAGGGCAATGGCGCCGGACGGTGTCGTCGCCCGTGAGAGCCCGTCCGTGAACGCCTCCATCTGATCTTTCAGGGTACCGATATGCATCATGAAACCGCAGGAAACACTGTAAGGCCCGGAGCCTACATCGTTTTCCAAGCGATCCGAAACCGGCGTTCTGCGTGTCAGCAGTGGGCCTCGGTTACCTGTGTCATCTGACAAAACACCAGGTGCGGGCAGATATCTGGCTGATCAGCACTCGCTGGCGCCCGTTTAGGTTGTTTCGGCAAGTTGGGCACCCATCTGCCGACATTGCCGGGCTGTAGTACGGCACGGCGCGCATCCATGTGGGGCCATCAGATTGGTTGCGTACTGCGGTGAGTGACCAAGACCCAGATGGTGCCCCAGCTGACGGGCTAGCGCCCTCCTGGAAAAGCCGACCGCGCGAAAGACAACCAGCGCTGGCGAATTAGAGCTGTGTTGAAACACGAAGGGCCGCTGCTATGTCGCTGTAGTCATTCCTGAAAAATGTTGAGCCCACTGATCCTCTCAGCTGGAACCGGCCGAAGTCATATTCTGCACCGGTGGACCCAAAGACATCCGCACGATCCTCTCCATTGTCCGGCTTGATCATGTCGAAGTTTGCGTTGGCAGAGGCAAACAGACGCCAGTTTTCGACCGGTGTGACGTTCAGTCCAACTGTGAGTTTGGAGATTACCGAGTCGCTGTCCGACGTCGGAACAATGAGACCCAGACTGTCTGTGTACCCATCAGATTCGCCATATGAATAGGACTGTCCAATACGCCCGTTCACAGTGACCCAGGGGTTCAGCGCCTTCTGGCCCGAAAGCCCGATCACTGCTCCGTAGGAATGGCTTGATGAGTCTGACGTTGCAGCCCCCGCCCGGACGCTTTCAATGTCGGTATAGGCGTAGGAGAGACCCAGATCGATCAAGGCTGATTCAGTGATCTGATAGGCACCATAGGGTGCGATGAGAAAGGTATCCGTCTCGCTTGATATGCCTGTGCTTGTGTTGTCATCTGAATCAGCTGCCACATAGCCCAAAGCGACCCCTGCCACCCATCTTTCGCTGAAGCGGCCCTGCACCCCCGTCGTGAAGCGGTACTGGTCGATGTCCTGGCGTCGCCCGACCTGGCGATCTTCCGCGGTGGTGAAGGTCGTATCGAACCAGACATTGATGCCGCGAGTGCGCAATGCCTCAAACGTGGTTGGCGCGCGGCCTGACAACTGAAAAGAAGTGCCAAGGGCATCCAGCTCAGCCTGCACGGCGTTTACCTCTGCCGAGAAATGGTCAACGTCCGCCTGGCTGGCCTCTATCTCCCGATCCAGGTCTTTGATGGCGGTGCGTGCCGCCTGCACATTTGCCTGTGCCGAGGTGACGCCAGTTGCGTTGAGATAGCCTTCGCCCTCCACGTTTTGCCGGGCAGCCTGCAACTCCTGCTGGGCAAGCATGTGGCGTGCCTTCGCGGCCTGAAGCTGCAAACGCGCAGATTGTGACCCGACCTGTCCCTCGAGCGCTGCGATGGCGCCTTCCGCAGCCTCAACGACTTGCTCACGATCAGCCACGTCCTGGAGTGCGGCTACCCGCGCGGCCGCGACAGCTTTTCTGTATTCCACCTCAGCCTGTGTCAGGTCTTCTTGCCGCCGGGGCAACTCCCGCTTGCGTGCCTCGATGGCGGAGGTGAGATCAGCCTTGCTCTCAGCAAGACGGCTCTTGAGGTCGCTCAGCCGCCTCTCAAGATCAGCTCGGACCTTGTCGCTCACCTGCTTGTCTGGATCTTCATCATTGGCAGATTCCTCCACCTCTGCGGCGATGGCGTCATAGGTTTCTTGGTCAAACTCTTTCAGCATTTCTGCAAAGGCTTGATCCAGAACCGCAGCCTGGTCACGCCGCTGGCGGGCCTGCGCGAACTTGGCCTCCACACGTGCTCTTGCCCTTTCCGCATCTGCAGATGATTGCGAGCCGACACCGCGTGCTGCGCCAACAGTACACACGGTGCCGGATTCCACGACCGAAACAATGTTCCCGCCAACCAGAAACAAGACATCAAGAAAACCGTTCGACCGGCAGCGCGTGCTCGTCGTCTCACCGGGTGCGGCATTGCCTGCAATGAAGGTCGCTGAGGGATCACCCGGACCGGCATGCGCTGGCAAGACAGCCATGCAAAGGGCAAAGGCACCTGCGCAGGACAGCGCGTTCAAAGGTAGTTTCAGCATCTGGAAAATCCCCGCTTTGAAAGACGGGAATACGCCCCGTCGTCATGCCGGGACGCTAGGCATCTGCTGGTTTTTCAGTAACTACCCATATGGGGAGGGTGCGGCGACTTAAAGCGTGATCAGTCCAAGGCGCAGCGCCTTCGCAACGGCCTGGGTGCGTGAGCCGGAGTCAAGTTTGCGCATCGCATTGGTCAGGTGAAACTTCACCGTGTGCGACGATACGCCGAGCCGGGCTGCAATTTGCGGGCTGGTCTCGCCATGCCCGATCCATCTGAGGCAATCCGCTTCGCGCGGCGTCAGGGTCAGCTCCGTCTTGGCTACGTGGTCGAGAGACAGTTCCTCATAGGCCCATAGAAACTGTGTTGCCAGCACCTGAGCGGCATAGCGCGCGTTTGCAAACCGGGTGGCGTCTTCTGCGGTGCGGCCGGAACAGAAGACACTGATCTGCCGCAGATGGCCGGTGTCGGAGAGCGGGATGTTCAGTTCATGCTCAATATTGAAATCCCGCATGGCGTCCCACATTTCCCGCTTCGTGCTGCCGGGGCGGGCGTCGGAAAACACGTCTTGAGTCAGCTTTGGCTCGGGTGCTCCCCGTGCAAGCCCGATGACCGGGCAGACCTGGTCCCAGCCTCTGGAGGTGTAATCCTCCATCAGGCTTTCGGGCAGGGTAGAAACCAGGTAGTCCGCCCTGGCGCCCTTGGCCTTTGCATTGCCCACACGCCGTATCCGGAAAAAGTCGTACCCGTCTATCCCGATGCGACGCATATAGCTGTCGAAAACAGCAATCGCGGCCGGCGCGTTGCGTGTTGCGGCCAGCCGCACCTGAAACTCATCAAACAGGTCGTTGGAAAAGATACGCCCCATACCGGATCCCACAAATTCATCCCAGTGTTGCTGGAGAATACAGCCAATCTCCGACATGATGAAGTCACTGAACTGTGGCACTCAGGTGGAACAGTGTTGGCGTGAGATCGGAGTGGTCCAGGTGCGTATCGGAATTCTGACGGGCGGGGGGGATGTGCCCGGGTTGAACCCGGCCATTCAGCAGGTGACGCGGGAGGCGTGCGCCCGCGGCTGGGAGGTTGTCGGCATCCGCAATGGCTGGGCCGGGCTCCTTGGCGTGAACCCGGACGATGACGCCACACAGGCCTCGCGCCTCATGACCCTGAACGCACAGACCACCCGCGGGATTGATCGGTTCGGCGGCACCATATTGCACACGGCCCGCCTGCATCCCGACACGGTGCGCGAGGCCGACATGCCGGAATTCCTGCAGCCAATTGCCCGCTATGACGAACGCCGCTGGGCCGACATGACGCCGCACATCCTCAAGGTGATTGACCATCTGAAGCTGGATGCGCTGGTGCCCATCGGCGGTGACGGCACGCTGAGCTATGCCGCACGCATGGGCGAGGAGGGCGTGCCCGTCGTCGCCATTCCCAAGACCATGGACAATGATGTTCAGGGGACGGATGTATGCATCGGCTTTCCCACAGCCATTACCCGCTCAATCCAGACGGTTCATGATATTCGCAGCACGGCCTCTGCCGAGGAAAGCATCGGCGTGATCGAGCTGATGGGGCGGCACTCAGGCGAAACGGCGCTGATGGCTGGCCATCTGGGCTCGGCAGACCGTACCGCCATTGCGGAAGTGCCCGTGGATGTGGCCTTGCTTGCCGACCATCTGCGTAGTGATGTAGCGGCCGGCGGTGAAGCGGGCGCCGTGATGGTGATATCCGAAGGGGCGGCGCTTGAGGGCATTGCCGACGACGACGCTGACATGCCCGTGCGAACGGACAAGTTCGGCAACAAGCGCCTTGGCGGTGTCGGGGAGGTGCTGGCCCGCGATCTGACCAGACGGCTGGGCATCCCCGCCTTCTCGCTGCAACTGGCTTATTTGATGCGCGCGGGCGCCCCGGTCTCTCAGGACAGCATGATCGCGCGGGCATTCGGCACGCTGGCGGTGGAGCTGATGGCATCGGGCCAGATGGGGCGCATGACCGGCCTGCAGGACGGACGCTACACATCCGTCCCCATCTCGCGCACCGGCGAGGGCGCTGCGACAGTTGACGTTGAGCGCTACTACGACACAGCCGCTTTCAAGCCCCGCATCACGCGCGCTGGCATTGCCCAGTCGCTGAGTTTCTAGGGGAGGGGACACATATGCGTATTGGTGTTCTCACAGGTGGGGGCGACGTGCCGGGTCTCAATCCCGCGATCCAGAGTATCGCCCGTCAGGCGGCGGGCCTTGACTGGGAGGTCATCGGCATAAGGCGTGGCTGGCGCGGCCTTATGGAGTTCGATCTGGACGATCCTCAAGGATCGGCGGTGGGCTCCCTGTTGCCGCTGACCACGGCATCCGTTCGCGCCATCGACAGGCTTTCAAGCACCGTCCTGCACACATCGCGCACCCCGGAGGCAATCCTCAAGACGCACACACCGCACATCCTGAAGGTCATCGAGCACCTGAAGCTGGATGCCCTCATTCCCATCGGCGGTGTGGATACACTGGCGTATGCGGCCCGGCTGCAGGCTGAGGGCGTCAAGGTCAACACCATCCCCAAGACTATGGACAATGATGTGTTCGGCACCGACTACTGCATCGGTTTTTCGACTGCCGTCACACGCTCTGTTGATGCCGTCAACGCCTTGCGGACGCCCGCTGGCAGCCATGAGCGGGTCGGCATCATTGAACTGTTCGGCCGCAAGTCCGGTGAGACCGCGCTGATGTCCGGCTATCTCGCCGACGCCCGCCGCGTGCTCATCGCCGAAGTGCCCTTCGACATGGAACAACTGGCCGACATGCTGTTGAAGGACCGGGCCGACAATCCCTCCAACTACACCATGGCGGTGATCTCGGAAGGGGCCCGCATCAAGGACAGTGACGCGGTCGAGTATGGGGAAGTGGACCCGACCGGCCGACGGCGGCTCGGCGGTATCAGCGACACGGTCAGCGAAGAATTCAAGCGCCTGACCGGCGTCGGCACCATTTCACAGAAGCTCACCTATCTTATGCGCACCGGCGCGCCCGATGCACTGGACACCATGGTGGCCCGCAGCATGGGTGCCATGGCCGTGCAGCATCTGGAGCAGGGGCGTGCAGGGGTAATGGTCGCCGTGCGCAACGGCACCTATGAGAGCGTGCCGGTATCAACCTGCATTGAAGGGGAGCGCCGCGTCGATGTTGCGGCCTACTATGACACTGATGAGTACCGGCCCAGGGTTCACGACCTGGACGGCAGACCGATGTTTCTGGGGTAGGGTCTGCCCCAGCAGGCAAATCGGCATGGGAGCGGGGACATGGCGAACGGCAACTTGGCGGCGGGCGGGCCGGAAACCGGTCCTGCACGGGAGATTGGCGCTGGTGTCGCCGACACATTCGACGGCGAGCGCACTTATCTGGGGTGGACCGTCGGCGTGTTGTGGCGATCGTACTCCGCCTGGCAAGTGCTGTCGCTGCGCACCGGCGGGAATCTGCGCAGGTTTGTGAGATTTTATCTGATCGGCATCGGCCTGCTGATGGCCATATCGGAAATACAGCTGGTGTTCATGGAGAACGATGACCGGATCGGCGTTGGCGTGATCAGCCAACTGATCTGGGTCGAGCAGGCTGTGATCTATATCGGGTACTTTACCGTTGCCCTTATGGTCCTGACCTTTGGCCGGACAAGTTTCCGGTCTGCCATCGGTCTGCATGTTTCCTATCTCGCCGCGTATTTCCCAATCGGCAATGTTGTTGTTGTGACTGCGATCGTCTTTCTCGTCGCACTCACACATCCAAACATCTTCCCGTGGTTTGGTGAGGCCTATGTTGCATGGGCATCATCCTTCCCGGATGGAATATGGCTGGGCCAACTGATCCTGGGCGGCATCGCCGTGACGGTCACACTCTATGCGGTGTCGGTGTATGTCGTCTGGGTCCGTCATGCGCTGGAGGTGGTTTATTGGAAAATAGCTCTTGCCTGGGTGATGGTTGCTTTTGCTCTGATCTTCACGCCCCATCCCATACGGGACAATGCGCTGTACTACATTGGCGATATCGAGATTGTCCCGACCAAGGATGGTGCCTTTATCCGCGACCTGCGCAAGGAAGAACAATGAAAACAATCAAGATGGCTCTGACTGCCCTGTGTGTGGGATATGCAAGTCCATCCCTCGCCGCCGAGGTGACCTATCATTCCTCCGGCGCCTTTGAGGGTCAGAACCTGCCTTTCACGGAAGCCGTCGAGGTGGACGGGCTGGTCTTTCTCTCCGGTCAGATCGGTGTCAAACCCGGCACGCTTGAGCTGGTGGACGGTGGCATCGAGGCTGAAGCCCGCCAGACCATGGACAATATCGGTGCGACGCTCGAGGCGGCGGACCTTACATTCGCCGATGTCGTCAAATGCACCGTGATGCTTGCCGACATGGCCGACTGGCCCGCCTTCAACAAGGTCTATGTGGACTATTTCGACGCTCCCTACCCGGCACGCTCCGCTTTTGGGGCAAGCGGGCTGGCCCTCGGCGGGTCCCTTGAAGTCGAGTGCATCGCAGCGCGCCCGTGAGGCAGCGTCTGATCAACCAGGGCGTTAGCAATTTGTTTTTCTCAACCTGAAATCATTCGGCGTCAAAGCAGTGCCTGTTGGCGCACTTGCCGGCGCTGCCAACCGACCGGCTATTGCCACCTAATTGGCTTTTGAATGGGTTTTCGGATGAGGTTCGTCGCTCTCGACAGCATTCGCGGTGTCTGCGCCATCCTCGTATGCGTCTTTCACCTGCCGGTGATGTTTTACCTGCGGGACAGCGCGTTCATTGAGCACAGCTTCCTGTTCGTGGATTTCTTCTTCGTCCTGTCCGGCTTTGTGATCTGTCATGCCTATGGAGATCGGCTGACGGGGGCTCAGATACCCTTTTTTCTTCTGCGGCGGTTCGGGCGCCTGTGGCCCCTGCATGCTTTTGTTCTTTGCGTTCTGGTCTTGCTTCAGCTTGCCTTTTTGATCCTGCACCACTGGGGCATGTCGTTTGGACGCGAGCCCTTTGAAGGCCGCTGGGACCTCACGGCGCTGGGCCTGGACATTTTGTTCCTGAACAGTTTCGGCCTCTGGCACGACGTCACCTGGAACGGACCTGCATGGTCCATCAGCGCTGAATTCTGGGTCTATCTGATTTTTGCAGCGGTCATGATGGCAGCGGCCACGCGGATGGTTGCGACGGCGATTGTTCTGTCCGTCACAGCGCTGGCCGTCATCTTCGCCCTGTCACCGGATCATATGAACGCGACCCATGATCTGGGCCTTGTGCGGTGCATCGCCGGCTTCTTTGCCGGTGTCTGTACCTACCGGGTCTGGCAGCGCCACCTGGCGGGCCACAACCTGTGGGCTGGCGCTGAATGGATGGCCGCTTTGCTGGCTGTCCTGTTTGTCAGCTATTGCGGAAAGACGGTGTGGTCACTTGCAGCGCCGCTGGTGTTCAGTCTCGTGGTTCTGGCCTTTGCGGCTGAACGGGGACGCCTGTCTCGGCTTCTGTCGGTCGCGCCGCTGCGCGCTGCGGGGCGGTGGTCTTATTCGATCTACATGGTGCATGCGACGGTCATCTTTGTTCTCATCAGCTTTGCGCGGCTTGTGGACGCCGGTGGGTTCGCGCCCATCATGTCCACCTTTGCCGGGGACCTTGCCATCGATCTGTCACCGGTGGGCGGTACGGCGCTGAATGAGGCCGCCGTGTTTGCCTATGTGGGCGTTGTGGTGGCTATTGCGGCGCTGACATACCGTTTTGTCGAAACCCCCGGCCGCAAGTTCGTCAATGGCCTTGCAAATCGCTGGGAGCAGACACGCGCGGGCAAGTCCGTTCCGGGGCGGAATGTCAACGGTCCAGCTCAGCCGCTTCCGCCAGCATCTCCGGCAGGCCGATGATCTCGTTGTAGTCCTGGAAGGTCACCCGGTCTTCGCCCTGGGGCAATTTGCCATTTGTCAGAACTGCGCCATAGACGTCCTGAAGGCGCTTGGTAATGGCGAGAAGGGCCGTGACAGGGAAGACAACCAGTTTGAAACCCATCTGCTCAAGTTCTGTTGCCGTGAGGTAGGGCGTCTTGCCGTCTTCCACCATGTTGGCGATCAGATGAGTGTCAGGAAATGTCTCGCAGATTTTGACGAGTTCCTTTTCCGTCCGCGGCGCTTCGACAAAGAGAATGTCCGCTCCGGCGTCCACAAACGCTTCGGCGCGCTTGAGCGCGTCCTTCATGCCGTTCATGGACCGGGCATCAGTGCGGGCCATGATCTGGAAATCAGTGCTCTCGCGCGCATCC
>JANQMQ010000064.1 GCA_028279995.1 Candidatus Phaeomarinibacter sp.
TTTCCACTGGAACGTGACCGGCCCGCAGTTCAATGCGCTCCACGCCATGTTCATGGAGCAGTACACCGAGATGTGGACGGCGGTGGATGAGATCGCCGAGCGGATCAGGGCACTGGGCGTCTTTGCGCCGGGCTCGTACGAAGCCTTTGCCCGCTTGGCATCGGTGGAACCGGCAACGGACGACGTCCCTTCCGCAGACGAGATGGTTGCCCAGCTTGTCACCGGTCATGAGACCGTCGCCCGCACGGCTCGGGAAGTCATCAAGATTGCCGATCAAGCCGGTGACGAGCCGACGGCGGACCTGCTGACCCAGCGCCTGCAGATCCATGAAAAGACCGCCTGGATGCTTCGCGCCACGCTCGACAGGCGCTAGGCGCCAGGGATTGGCAGCCCCTGTCACGCATTTGCGTGTGACAGGGGCTGCTGCTTTATATTTCTGACCGCTGGTCACGGCAGCCATGCGGCAGCGGGGTTGCGGCATCAGCCTAATCCCTTAAGTGTGGCGTCGGCCTATTCCGGCCACGCCACAGGACTGCCGCTCCATGTCTTCCTTACCTCCTCCCGAACCGGGCTCGAGCCCGGCGCTTGCGCTTCCCCGGTGGGAACTGGTGGCGATGGTGGCGGCGCTGATGGCGCTCAACGCGCTGGCTATCGACGTTTTCATTCCGGCCCTGCAGGACATTGGTGAGGCGCTGAGCGTCGAAGATGAAAACCGCCGCCAGTTCGTCATTTCCGCCTACATCATGGGCTTCGGGATTGCGCAGCTGTTCTATGGCACCATCTCGGACAGGTTCGGGCGGCGCCCGGTTCTGATGTTCGGTCTGGCGGTCTATGTGGGTGCGTCGGCCCTTGCGTCTTACGTCCCCAACTTTGAATCCCTGCTGGCGGTGCGTTTCATTCAGGGCATCGGCACTGCCGCCACGCGGGTGATTGCCGTCTCTGTCGTCCGTGACACATTCGGCGGTGCGCGCATGGCGTCAGTCATGTCGCTGGTCATGATGGTGTTCATGGCGGTGCCGCTGATCGCTCCCAATATCGGGCAGCTCATCATTCTCTTTGGTGACTGGAAGTCTGTCTTCTGGGTCACCGGCATCCTCGGTGCAGTGATGGCGGTGTGGAGTTTCATCCGCCTGCCGGAGACGCTGCATCCCGAGTACCGCATGCCTCTTACCTTCACGCGGGTATCTGCTGCCTTCAAGGTCGTGGTGACGACGCGCGCCTCCTTCGGCTATGCGCTCTCCACCGCGCTCACCTTTGCGGTGCTCTTTGCCTTTATCAATCAGGCAGAGCAGCTCTTCACGCTCACCTTCGGCCTGGGGGACTACTTTACGCTGGCCTTCAGTGGCACGGTGGTTTTCATGGCGGCGGCCAGCTTCACGAACTCGCGGCTGGTGGAGCGCATGGGGATGCGGCGGCTGTCGCATACGGCGCTCATGTGTTTTGCCGGGTTGATCGCGCTGGCATTGGCGCTGGCTCTGGGGCTGGGCGATGCCTTTCCGTTCTGGCTCTTTAGTCTGATGATCGCGTCGATCTTTGCGTGCTTCGGGTTCATTGGCACCAACTTCAATGCCCTGGCCATGGACCCGCTGGGCCATGTGGCCGGCACCGCCTCGTCCGTTCTTGGATTTCTGCAGACCTTTGTCGGCGGCGTGCTGGGGGCGTTCATCGGCTACATGTATGACGGCACGGTTGTGCCGTTGTTTGCCGGATATCTGATCCTGGCGCTGGGCGCGATCGCCTGTGTGGCGATGGCGGAAGGGGGACGGCTGTTTGCAGCGGATGATGATCTCGCCATGCCCCCCGCAGCACCGCAGGACGCCGACTAACAACAGTCACCGTCAGAAAAGAAAAAGGCCGGACCTGCGTTACTCGTGCAGGCCCGGCCTTGGTCCTTTGGTAGCCGGCGGATGGGGGGGTGCCTGGCTACCGGCGCACATAGCCTCAAGGGGAGGAGTGGCTACATGCAGCCTCGAAGCAACGTCTTGGGGAGAGGACGCTTCGAAGGAGTGCGGTTATGTGAACCGCTGATGGCGCTTAATTAGGCTTTTGTTGCACTGCATTCAAGCAATCTGCCTTCAAAGCAACCATGCGCTGAACGCATAGCTAATCGTTCAGCCGTTACTTAAACGCAAACCACTGATTTTATAAGTAAATTACGGGTGGGACGAGATCGAACGACCTTAGTAGGTCCATTCCCGGGCTTTTTCGAGCAGAAAATCACGCATCACGGTGATCCGTTTCGTGTCCCGCAGCTCCGCCGGGTAGACGAAATAGGTATCGAAATGCGGCACTTCCACCTCCGGCAGCACCCGCACCACATCGGGGTGGTGGCGGATGATGTAGTCGGGCAGGGCGCCGATGCCAAAGCCTGATTCAACGGCCTTGAGCACCCCATAGATGTTGTTGACGCGGAAGAATGGTTCACGGGCACGACCGTCTTCAAGGCCGGCCGTCTGCAGCCAGTTCACTTCCTGCAGGGCCACCGGCGCCGCGTCGCCATAGACCACGATGTCGTGGTTATCGATGTCGGCCAGGGTCTGGGGTTCGCCGCCCTTGCGGGCCAGATAGTCCTTGGTGGCGTAGAGGTGATAGTGGACGCGGAACAGCTTGCGCTGGACGAGGTCCTGCTGCACCGGCGGGTGGAAGCGCACGGCCACGTCCGCCTCACGCATGGCAAGATCAAGCTCCCTGTCATCCACAATGAGATGCAGGTTGATCTTGGGATAGCGGTCGGTGAACTCCTTGAGCCGCGGCACCAGCCAGTTGGCGCCGAAGCCCACCGTGGTCGTCAGCTTGAGGTCACCCGACGGTTCGCCCTTGGTTTCGCGCAGGCGGCTTTCGGTGTCGGCGAGCCGGGTGAAGACCTCGCGGGTGGTGCCGTAAAGCACTTCGCCGGTCTCGGTCAGCAGCAGGCCGCGCGCGTGGCGGTGAAAGAGTGTGAGGCCCAGCGACTCCTCCAGAGCGGAGATCTGGCGGCTCACAGCGGACTGGCTGAGGTTCAGCTGTTCACTTGCATGGGTAAAGCTGCCAGCCTCGGCGGCCGCATGAAATATGCGCAGCTTGTCCCAGTCCATGACGCCCCTAGCTCCCGCCTGCTTGCCGCAGCGTTATTCGCTTTTGGTTCTGGCTCTATATCCAACGGGAAGCGATTCGGCGCAAGGGCCATGCCTGCCAAATGTGACACCTAAATGTATCGCATTTTTGCATATCCACTCTGCGGCCCTACGGGCAGACGTTTCTGAAACGCATCGAAAAACGATGTGACTGGCTCTCTGGAGGCAACGCGCCTACACCGCATGTCATGACACAGACGCCCTCATCGCAGCGCCCGGACCTCGTAATCTTCGATTGCGACGGGGTGTTGGTGGACAGCGAGACAATTGCCAATGAGCTGCTCGCAGTCGCAGTGACCGAGCTAGGCTGGCCGACGACAACGGCAGACAGTCATCGCCGCTTTCGCGGTCGATCATGGCAGTCGACCATCTCCATCATCGAAAAAGAAACTGGCCGGCCTGTTCCCGATGAATGGGTGCAACGGACCCGTGAGACCGCACACAAGGCCATATACGACACAGTGACGGCCATTCCCGGTGTCGCGGATGTGGTCGCACAAGTTGAGGCTGCCCGTATCCCACGCTGCGTAGGGTCATCCAGCCAGCCTGATTATCTTGCGCATGTGCTGGGGCGCGCCGGGCTCGATCACCATTTTGGCGAAGCTGTCTTCAGCGCCTCGATGGTGGCCAACGGCAAGCCGGCGCCGGATCTGTTTCTGTTTGCCGCCGCGCAGATGGGTCATCCCCCGCACCGGGCGGTAGTGATCGAGGACACGGTGCCGGGTGTAGAGGCCGGTATGGCGGCAGGCATGCGCGTTGTGGGCTATGCCGGTGATCCGAACACGGACGGAGATGCGCTGGCAAAGGCAGGTGCCACCGTGGTGACAGATATGGCCGACGTGCCGGTGCTGCTGGGCCTAGGGTAGCCTGCATCTCACTTCCGCAGCCCTTCGGCTTGACCGGAGGGCTACGGGAGCGAGTAAGAAATCATCTGATCTACTCTGCAGCTGCCGCCTTCGTTTCATTGGCCTCATTTTCGGCAATGAACTTTTCAGCTTCCAGCGCGGCCATGCAGCCCATACCGGCGGCAGTTACCGCCTGGCGGTAGGTCTCGTCGGTCACGTCACCCGCCGCATAGACGCCGGGGATGTTGGTGGCCGTCGAATCCGGCTTGGTGATGATGTAGCCCGAGTCCTTCATCTCCACCTGACCGCGGAAGATTTCCGTCGACGGCTTGTGACCGATGGCGATGAAGATGCCGTCGGCTTCGATTTCCTTCATCTCGCCGGACTGGGTGTCCTTGAGGCGGATATGGGTCACGCCCTGGACCTCCCCCTTGCCGAGAATTTCGTCCACTTCATGGTTCCACTCGATGGAGATCTTCTCGTGCTTGAACAGGCGCTCCTGCAGGATGCGTTCAGCGCGCAGTTCGTCACGGCGATGGATCAGGGTGACGTGCTCGGCGAAGTTGGTGAGGAAGAGGGCTTCTTCCACAGCGGTGTTGCCACCGCCGACAACGGCCACCTTCTTGCCGCGATAGAAGAACCCGTCGCAGGTGGCGCAGGCGGAGACGCCGAAGCCCTGGAACTTGTCTTCTGAGGGCAGGCCCAGCCACTGGGCCTGAGCGCCGG
>JANQMQ010000552.1 GCA_028279995.1 Candidatus Phaeomarinibacter sp.
GACGGCAACTCGGAGGACGAGCTCATCTACTAGTCCGCCGGTAACCGGACACGGAAGAGCAAAACCATCATGAACAATCCATCCATCATCACCCTTCAGGAGACCTCCCGTTTCGAGTTCGATCGGGAATTGTCGCAAGGCGCCGTCGTCAAGCCACAGGCCGAGCGCAAGAAGACGAAATGGTCCGAGAAGGAAGTCGAGGCCATCCGCTCCGAAGCCTTCGCAGCGGGCGAGGAGGCTGCCCGCCAAAGTGATGAAGCAGAAATTTCCCGTCAGATCGCGGCCGGATCGGCCCAGGTGGCTGAACGCCTCAGCCTCCTCATCGAGAATCTGCGGAGCGAACGCGCCGCACTACGCGACGAAGCCGCCGAGATAGCCCTGGCCATCTCCCGCAAGCTCATGCCCGCCCTGATGGAGAGCGCACCGACAAAAGAGATCGAAGCAATTCTGGAGCAATCCTTTGCCTTGCTGCGCGATGAGCCAAGGGTGGTGATCTACGTTGCCGACGACGCCCTGCCCCTGCTTGAGCCGCGCATCGCGGACATGGTCAAGGACAGCGGCTTTGAAGGCCAGCTTGTGCTCCGCGCAGATGACACCGTTGCCGCCGGTGACGTGCGCATCGAGTGGACGACCGGCATGATCACCCGCGATACCCCGGCACTGGACAGCAGCATCGAACAGATCATCCGCACCTATCTGTCTGCGCCCGGCGCAGATGACAGCGGACAGACAGACTTTTTCGCCCTTCTGGGCAAACAGGACTAACCCCTGCCTGCATCGGAACAACCTGTTCCCGAGCCAGGCAGTGTTGAGGAGAAGACCATGAGTGACGAAACAGAAATGCAACTGGATGAGTTGCCAAGCGATGCCTCCGCCACGGCGCCGGAAGATGGTTTCCCCGCTGCGGACGCGGACCTGCCCGTCCCGGCGGAAGGGATGGACGGTGAAGGCGAAGGTTCTTCTGAAGAAGGACAGGAACGCTTCGCGACCGATCTGGAAGCCGTCTTTGACGTTCCTGTCCATGTCTCTGCCGTCCTCGGCAAGACCAACATGGAAGTGAGCCAGCTTCTCAAGCTGGGCCGCGGCGCTGTCGTGGAACTCGACCGCAAGGTCGGCGAAGCCATCGACATCTACGTCAACAACCGCCTCGTTGCCCGCGGCGAAGTCGTTGTGGTGGACGAACGTCTCGGCGTGACCATGACTGAAATCATCAAGGGCGGAAACGCCGCTTAGCTGAAGCGGCATCTGAAAAAGACCCATGCGCACATCGCTCACAGCCATCATCGCTCTTGTCGCAAGCTTCGCCTTGCTGGCAGCCGCCCTGACCCTTGAAGGGAACGGGTCGGCTTTCCTTGATGCGCGCGCGGCCCTCATTGTTCTGGGCGGCACCCTGGCCGTGACCATGATCTCGTTCTCTCCTCTCGAGGTCATCATGGCTCTGCGTGAAACCTGGACGGCATTGGCCACCCCCCGCTTTGACCGTCGCAATGCGGCAGACCGCATGCTCAAGATTGCCGAGCGCACCCGCAAGGATGGCCTGCTTGGCGTGGAGCGCCTGCTGCCGAAGCTGCGCAAGGACCCTTTCCTGTCCCGCGCGCTTGGCATGCTGGTTGACGGCATTGAGGTCGCGGATGTCGAACGGATGCTCGAAGACGAACGCGTCTCGACCGCGCAGCGACGCGCAGAGAGCGCTGAAGTTCTGCGCCGTGCCGCTGATATAGCGCCGGCCATGGGCTTGATCGGCACTTTGGTTGGTCTGGTCCAGATGCTGGGCCAGCTCAACGACCCCGCAGCCATCGGCCCAGCCATGGCCGTGGCCCTGCTCACAACATTCTACGGCGCGGTGCTGGGCACAATGGTGCTCTCGCCGCTCGCCGCCAAACTTGACCGCATCTCCGGCGATGAACGCGACATGCTCGCGATCTACGCCGCCGGTGCAGCCGCCATCGGCCGCAAGGATCATCCTCGCCAGGTCGAACACACACTCAACGCCCTGCTGCCCGAAGCAGAGCGT
>JANQMQ010000123.1 GCA_028279995.1 Candidatus Phaeomarinibacter sp.
TACCAACGAGACGGTAGTCCGCTCCGAAAAGCGCTTCTTCTGCACGTGCGACGGTCACCGGCCGGCCCCATTCGAACTCCACGACATCCACCTCTGCGCCCAGGCGAGCCGCCACGTCGGCCATGCGGACCCCGAAAACTCCATTCTGCAGAATAAGAACCCGGTCGCCGGGTTCAATCAGATTCACGAAGCAGGCTTCCATGCCTGCGGAACCCGTGCCTGAAAGCGGTATGGTCAGTTCATTCTCAGTGCCAAACAAGGTTCTCAGCATGGACGTTACCTCGTCCATCACAGCTATGAAACGCGGGTCAAGATGACCGATTGTTGGACGGCCGAGGGCTCTCATGACACCCTCGGAGACGTTGGAAGGTCCAGGGCCCATTAGCAACGTCTGGGAAACGAGATGCATAGCGCTTTTCACAATTTGTACTCCTTATGGCAGGCCAAGTCTGCAACAACGTAGTTGTTCGTCATCGCGATGTCAACATGTGAAATTCGCTTCCATTGTTTTTCGATCATGCACTTGACCCTCATACAGATACGATCCACTGACTTCACCCCAGCAAGCCAGGCAGGAACAGAGCTATCTGGGGGAACGCGATCAGAAGCCCCATGGCAACAGCATCACAGCCGAGATATGGCAGGGCCGCTTTGTAGACATCGCCCATGGTGGTGCCCTCAGGAGCGACGCCTCGGACCACAAAAAGGACAAGACCGAAAGGCGGTGATGTTGCCGCCATTTCAAGCGTCAGCAATACCAGAATACCAAACCAAAGTTGATTAAACCCCAGCGCCTCAACCAACGGCATGTAGATGGGAATTGTGATCATCAGCATAGAAGTTTGCTCGATGAAACACCCCAGAATGATCAGACCAAGGATCATCATTCCGAGGATCATGCCGGGAGATAGATTCAAGCCCAGCACAAAGTTCACAAGGCCCCTCGCCGCACCACTGAAGCTCAGAAGCTGACTGAATGCCGCGGCGCCGGAGATGATCATCAAGACCATTGCACTCGTGCGGAACGTCCCGATGAGCGACTGCTTCACGACATCCCAGGTAAGCTTTTGATAGACAGCAGCCAGTACAAACGCTCCAACGGCTCCCAGCGCCGCAGACTCAGAAGGTGTAGCTATTCCGAGGATAATCAAACCAATGACAAGGAAGATTATCACCGCAAGCGGCAGAACATACTTGGCAAAATCGACCAACTTGCGTGGTAACGGGACCTTTGGCACGTCGTAGGGCGGCGCCAGGCCGGGATTGATCTTGAACCGTATGAGCATATAGATCACGTACAGCACCGCCAGCAATAGGCCGGGCAGAACGCCGGCCATGAGTAGCGGACCGATTGGAATGTACGCGAGACTACCCAGGATGACCCCGAGCGAACTGGGAGGGATCATCATGGCAATTCCACCGGATCCAAGGATTGGCCCCAAGGTCATAGCCTTGCTGTAGCCGCGTCTCTGCATGTCCGGGATCAGCGTGGAACCAAGCATGGCCGCGCTCGCCATACTCGATCCTGACAAACTCGCAAAGACAGTTCCTCCGCCAACGGCCAGGAAGCTGAGGCGCCCCGGAATCCTGCCAAGCCATATCTCAATCACATCCAGAGCCCGGTACGCCATTTTGGAGTGGAACATGATCTGGCCAAGCAGGATGAATAGCGGTACCGGCGCGAGAACGAAGCTCGCGAGGCTGTTGTAAAGGCTCAGTACAAGCTGCTGGAGCGAACCGGAGCCCATGATCAACAGGTTGCCCACGATATTGGTCAGCAGAAATGCAAAGGCAACCGGCAGACCAATGCCAAACAGGACCAGAACGCCGCCAACAAGGAGTGCCAGATACCCAAGCCAGCTCACGGGACAACCTCACAGGTCGTAGATGATCTGCTCGTCACGCCCGTCGAGACCTCGTAGTTTCTTGCGGTGGTCCACCGCGCGCAACATAAACTGTACGGTTAGAAGCACTGTGCCGATGAAAATCGGAATCAGAACGATGTACTTCGGGAACTCCACGGTCTTGATGACGAGGATACCGCGCCGATAGTTGTCCACGACGGTAATGAGCGAGAACACCGCAAGAACTCCGCAGATTGCGGCGCCAATCGCCGAGTTCAGAATCTTCGATAGTTCCCTGCTCCTCACGCCGAGCTTGGACACAAAGAAAT
>JANQMQ010000125.1 GCA_028279995.1 Candidatus Phaeomarinibacter sp.
AGGCCTCCCGAGAGACCGGGGATACAGACTTGAAGTTTTTTTGAGGCGACCCAGAAACAGCCTCTAAAGCGCGCCTTTTTCCAGCCCCAGCGCCAGCGCAATCCGGTCCAGCGCATGCTCTTCCTGCGGTGAAATCGCCTGATCCGCGATGATCGCCACCCGCGCCGCATGCATCACGGCCCGCTTTTCCACATCCTGCGCCTTCACCGAGGCAATGGACACCAGCACATCCAGCGCTGTCGCCTCATAGTCCTCGGGAAACACCTGCATCAGCTCAGCCATCTCCGCAGTGAGCGCCGCCTGATCAAACCGCGTGAACGCCTCATCCGCCGCAAGCTCACTCGTCAGTCGGCCTTCCTCGACAGGCGCAAACTGCCCGTCGGAGTAAGCCACCAGAAGATAGGCGCCGCAGATGGCATGAAGGGCCGTCTTCGGGTTTGTTTCGGTCATACGCTCATACGTCCTCTTGCCTTGTTGTAGGCCCCATCGGCCTTCACATGGTCACCCGCCGCAGCCAGACCAAAGCGCGGCATGTTGCCATAGACCGCCTCAAAGGCTTTGGGCTGCACAACATAGGTCTCATGCCAGATGCCGACAGATCCGTCTTCACCAATCGCCCGGTTGAACTCGCGCCACGCATCCGTATGAGTCGCAACCTTGGTGGCATAATGCTCCAGGTGATCGAAACTCTTCCAATACTGGATGGTCGCAAAACCGCGCCGGTAGCGGATGGGCTCCACATGCAGCATACCCAGCTCCGGATCAGCCGCCAGTTCGTTGAGCATCCGCGGCATGGCCTTGGCCACCGGCAGCCACTTGTGCACCGCCCACAGCTTGTTGATCCGCATACCGATGATAAAGACCGCGAACGGCTCTTCCATCTTGGCGGCAAAGCGGCCCGGTATGACTGAGCTCATGACACACACCCCTCCAGAATGCCCGGCCTCTTGACGCGCAAATGCACGGGGCCGGTTGCAATTGAGCTTTGTCGGCAGCCGGAAGCCTGTCAACACGGGCACGCACGGTTTGATCCGCATCATGTACAGGAGGCTGGAAACCCCGTACCGTTGCGCTTACATGATCTGAAATCGAAACAGGAGAAATTTGTGACCGCCATTGTGTTCCAGCCTGCTGGCAGAACCACCGGATAATCAGGCAAGCCTTACCTGCCTGTCCGTCAGTGTCCTGCACTGACGAAATTCCGCTGCCAGCACTGCCTCAGAACCCCGCCTGCAAAGACATATGCAGGGGGACATGCGTTCGTTTGCGCCTCTCATAACTCTTGCAGCAGAGGTGCGCTGAAGCTGGTACACACCAATGACATTCCAAATTTCCGATCTGGCCCAACTGGGCTGGAACAGTTTCTTCCTCTCGCAACTCGACACCGACGATCTGGAAACAGTCATCCCCGCGCGCGTGATGTCCGTTCACCGCAACCGGCTGGACGTGATCGGTCTCATGCCCGATCAGACACCTCTGGATGACGCCATCCCGCCCTACAGCGTCTCCGACGGTCCGGAAGACATGACTGCGACTGTCGGTGACTGGCTGCTGCTTGACCCCGAAACACTCAGGGTCGAGCGCTTGCTCGAACGGCAAAGCCTGTTCAAGCGCCGCGCGCCGGGCACCGGCCGCAAGCTGCAGCTCATCGCCGCCAATGTGGACACGCTGTTCATCGTCTCGTCCTGCAATCAGGATTTCAACGTCCCCCGCCTCGAGCGCTATCTGGCGCTCGGGCGGGATGCGGGCGTGACGCCGGTCATCATCCTCACCAAGGCCGACCTGACGGACGACCCGCACGACTATGTGCAGCAGGCCAGCCGCATCATGCCCGGCGTGATGGTGGAGATTCTGGACGCCCGCGACCCCGAACAGATCACCCGGCTGCATCCCTGGTGCACAAAGGGCCAGACGATTGCCTTCGTCGGCTCCTCCGGTGTCGGCAAGTCAACGCTGATCAACACGCTCATGGGCAACGACCTGATCGCCACCGCGGGCATCCGTGAAGACGACGCCAAGGGCCGCCACACCACGACCGGCCGTCAGTTTCATCAACTGCCCTCAGGCGCCTGGCTGCTGGACACCCCGGGCATGCGCGAATTGCAGCTGACGGACGTGCAGGAAGGGATCGATGCGGTCTTCGCCGACATTGTTGAACTCGCGGAAGACTGCCGCTTCGGCGATTGCCGCCACGAGACCGAGCCCGGCTGCGCCGTCAATGCCGCCATCGACAACGGCACGCTCGACCCCAAACGCCTGCACCGCTGGCGCAAGCTGGCCCTTGAAGACATGCACAACACTCAGACCATCGCCGAACGCCGCACCCGCGAAAAGGCCTTCGGCAAGATGATCAAGAACACGGTGGCCTACAAGAAGAACCTGCGCGGCGGCGACTAGACCTCGACACCGGGCATGAAAAAGGCGGCACT
>JANQMQ010000137.1 GCA_028279995.1 Candidatus Phaeomarinibacter sp.
ACCATGAGCAGGCTCTGCCCTGTGGACTGCATCTGCGTCAGTGCTTCTGCAGCTGTTGCGCTCTTGTCGATCTTGTTTCTGTCCTCAAGCGGCAGGGCGATTTTGCGTACCGGGGTGCTGCTGCGTTCGCAGGGGGGAACGCGTTTGACCTCGTGCAGGCTGACGCTTCCGATGAGCATGCCGTTGTCGACCACGGGGAAAAACTCAAAGTGGTACTTGAACATGTAGTGCTCGATCAGATGAGCGATCGGGACATCAGGTGACACGGAAACAGGATCGGCAGTCATCAGGTCGGCGACGCGTTCGCCATCAAGGGCTTGGCGGGTGTGCACCTGGACGCGGGAGGCATCTGCCGCAAACCGGATGAAGAGGCCGAGAATGACCAGCCAGAGGCTGCCCAGACCCAGGCCGGCAAGCAGCGACAGGACACCTGCTGCGATAAGTGTCACGCCGAAGATTGACCCCATGCGTGTTGCAATCTCGGTGGCGCGTTCGTAGTCGCCCGTCTTTGCCCACATGAGCGCCCTGGCGACACGTCCACCATCCAGCGGAAAGGCCGGGACGAGATTGAAGACCGCCAGGACGAGATTCAGCTTTGCGAGATAGGCGGCAACAAGACCCAGTAGCGCTGTGGTCTCAATCAGGCCAAGCGCGGCAGCGGCAAGATAGAAGAAGCCGGCCAGGACAAAGCTTGCCGCCGGACCGGCGATGGCCATGAGGAATTCCGCGCGTGCATGGGGTGGCTCGTCGCGCATCTCCGCGATGCCGCCCAGAAGCCAAAGCGTGATGCTCTTGATTTCGAGCCCGAAGATGCGCGCCACAAGGGAGTGGGCAAGCTCGTGCAGGAGGATGGATGCAAAAAGCCCCAGCACCGCAATGATGCTCATGGCCCAGTAGTTGATCTGCGGCAATCCCTCGTGAACGACAGGGAAGTACCCTTGCGCTAAGGCCCAGGACAGCAGGATTGCGATAAAGACCCAACTGACATTCACTTTGACATCAATGCCGAACACGGTGGCAAGCGTCAGATTTCGACTGTTCATCGTATTGCCCTTGCTGGGGCGCCCGTCTGACTCATGTCCCTAGTCAGTCGGGCGGGATGAGGTCCACAACTCCTGTATCTGGCGTGGCAGGCACTCTATGACCTGCTTGATCTCGCCGTCGGTGACGTGTTGCGAGAGCAGGTAGAAGACCGCGTTTACGGCACCGGCGGTGGACGCATGTTGTGTCGGAGTGAAACCTTCGGCGACCGCATCCAGGAATGCATCGCGGGTTCTCGGGCGGTCAATGTCCGCACCGGGGCGCCAGTTCTCGAAATAGAAACCGCGCACGAGCATCGGTAACTGCGCGGACAGATGCACCGCTGTATTGACCGGCAGCATATCGCGCAGACGATGCAGCACGACGCGCAGCAGGTGATAGGCCTGCTGCTTGCTGTCCAGATCAAGGTCTGACTGCAGCTCATTCAGCCACCGGTTGGTGAGATGAATGGTCTCGTCAAAAGCTTTCAATCCCGTGGTCGTCATGGGTCAGCCACCCTGTCGCAATGCAAGATGTGTCAGCGACGCCCCGGCAAGTGCATGCCCTGGTACGCTTGAGATGTTTCCCATGATGGACCTGGCTGAACTTTTGTTCATTGCGATAGGTCATTTGTCGAAGTCCGGCGATGGCTGAGCTTAGACCTCACTTGACGGGTGTCTGAGTGAGCCGGTCGATGGTCTGGTTTGTCGCCCGGTTCAAGTGATGCATGGCGAACCGGATGTGACCAATCACACTTCCCTAACCGGGGAGCAAAACATAGGTTTCGCTGCGCTGTGGCAACTGGACCTGCCATCCCAGGTCGGCGCCGATCTTGTTGGCCAGAGCCTGTGATGCATCTGGTTCGCCATGCATGATGAATGTCTGCCTGGGCGGTGTCTTGAAAGCGGAC
>JANQMQ010000139.1 GCA_028279995.1 Candidatus Phaeomarinibacter sp.
CAAGGGCCGCCACTGCGTGAAGCACAATCCGGCACTTTTCAAAGGCAAAGTCACGCCAACGGCCGCTATCGGCGTGCTCGGCATCCCGGGCATGACATCCTGGTTCGGACTCAAGAACATCGCCAGACTGGCAGAAGGCGAAACTGTGCTGATCTCGTCTGCATCAGGCCCGGTCGGCGCCACAGCGGGCCAGCTGGCAAAGCTGATGGGCGCAGGCCGCGTTGTCGGCATTGCCGGGTCCAAGGCCAAATGCGACTGGCTGACGGCGGAGGCCGGCTTTGATGCCAGCATCAACTATCGCGACGCCGGAGACCTGGAAGACGCCATGCGGGAGGCAACCGGCGGCGGTGCTGACATCTACTTCGACAATGTGGGCGGCGAGATGCTGGATGCTGCCATCAATGTGCTGAAGCCCGGCGGCCGCATCGCCGTGTCCGGTCAACTGGCCGAGTACAACCGCGATGAACCGCGCGGCATCCGCAACACCCTCCCCTTCATCACCCAGCGCCTGACCATGCAGGGTTTTGTGGTTCTGGATTTCGTCCGCGAGTTCGGCCCCGCTGCCATGCAGATGGCCCGGTGGATCAACGAAGACAAACTGCTCTATCGAGAGGAAGTGGTAGAAGGCATCGAGAACGCGCCCATTGCCTATGCCGGCCTCTTCAAGGGCGAAAATTTCGGCCGCCGCCTCATTAAAGTTTCCTGATCAAAGTCTCCTGACCCATGTCCGACGACCACCCGCTGCGCGCGCGGATGAAAAACAACCTTGCGTCGTTTGAGCCCAAGCTCCTGGCCCAGACAGATCTCAAGCGGGCCAGCGTGGCCGTCATCACAACGCTTGACGATACCGGCGGCGACCCGGCGTTCATTGTCACCCGGCGCGCAGCAAAGCTGCGCGGTCACGCAGGCCAGTGGGCCTTTCCCGGCGGGCGGTTGGATTCGGGCGAAACATCGCTTGAAGGCGCCCTTCGCGAGACCCGCGAAGAACTGGGCCTGACACTGACCGCAGATCATTGTCTCGGCCAGCTCGACGACTACGAGACCCGTTCGGGGTACGCCATGTCAGCCTTCGTGTTCTGGGTGAGCAGGGCGCAGATGACGCCCAACCCGGACGAGGTGGCCGCCATTCATCACTTTGAAATCGCGTCGTTGGATCGTCCGGACTCACCGGAACTCCTGCCGGGCCCGAGTCCGGAGCGGCCCATCATCCGGATGCATGTGGGGCCGGTCGATATCCATGCACCGACCGGCGCCATTCTGCATCAGTTTCACGAAGTGGCGGTCAAAGGTCTGACCACCCGCGTTGCCCATTTCGATCAGCCGGACTGGGCACGGTAGTCTGACTTAATCGGTGAATTCCCACTCACCCAGATCACACAGATCAGCATCGTATTCGACGTATTCAGACCCATCGTCCCAGATGGCGCGGATGTCGTAGTTGCAGGTCGTCTCACCATCGGCGATCAGCACTTCAATCTCATTGCCGGCGGGCAGCACATATCCCGCTGGGATCAGATTATCCGTCCAGTAATCATCTGCGGTGTCAGAAACCTGAAACTCGACAATATCGGCGCTGGACGCATTGATCAGCAGAAACTCAAGATCCTCAGCCTGAGCCGGACCCGAAAAGGTAAAAACAGCAACCGCAGAAGCGGCAGCAAGCCGTAGAAAATTTGTCATTGAAACCCCCATTTTGGCAGCGCACCCAAGCGCTGGGCATGAATGCTAGTCCTGGCAGGCACAGGATGCAAAGTCACCGGATTCAGCGTAAGGAGTCGCTTCAACGGAGGGGTTCATTTATAAAACCCGACAAATTGACACTCAGGGAGCCAATACATGCCGATCACCTTTTATGATTTCACCCCCGCCCCCAGCCCTCGCCGGGCACGCATTCTGCTGGCGGAAAAGGGAATTGAGGTTGAGAACAAGCAGATCGATATGATGCAGGGCGAGCAACTGTCGGACGAATACAAGAAGATCAACCCCAGTTGTACGATCCCTGCCCTTCAGCTCGAAGACGGCACCGTCCTGACCGACAATGCAGGCATTGCTGCTTGGGCGGACGCGTACAAGCCGGAAAATCCTCTTCTGGGCTCGACACCAGCCGAAAAGGGCCTCGTGGCCAGCTGGAACGCCCGCATCGAGTTTGAAGGCCTGATGGCGGTTGCCGAGATTCTGCGCAACACGTCAAAGGGCATGCAGGGCCGCGCCATGACAGGCCCGCTCAACTTCGAGCAGATTCCCGCTCTTGCTGAACGCGGCAAGACCCGCCTGCCGGTTTTCTACGACATGTTGAACGAACGCCTTGAAGGCCGCGACTTCATTGCCATCGACACGCTGTCCGTGGCGGACATTACAGCCCTCGTCTGTGTGGACTTCGGCGGGTGGGTCAAGATTACCCCGACAGAAGCGCACAC
The DNA here is from genome assembly GCA_028279995.1 of Candidatus Phaeomarinibacter sp. Taxonomy (GTDB): domain Bacteria; phylum Pseudomonadota; class Alphaproteobacteria; order CGMCC-115125; family CGMCC-115125; genus Pyruvatibacter. The sequence continues at coordinate 2,418 of JANQMQ010000139.1, forward strand.
AAACCTCAACCGTTGGCACGCCGCCATGTCGGCCCGCCCCAGCGCAAAAGCATAACGGGCAAAGGCAAAAGAAATGACCCTCAAGACACCCGTCACTCTTGCTGGCGCACCGCCATCGCCATACACGCGCAAGATGCTGAGCGTCCTGCGCTACCGGCACATCCCCTACAAGGTCATCTGGAAGAACCCGCGCGAGATTGAAGACCTGCCGCAGCCCAAGGTCGGCCTGCTGCCCACCTTCTATCTCGACAATGACGCAGGTGAGCTTGAGGCGGTCGTTGACTCAACGCCACTTATCACCCGCTTTGACGAAGATGTGGCCGAGCGCCGCGTCCGCCCAACCGATCCCGTCATCCGCATGGTAGATGATCTGCTGGAAGACTATGCCGATGAATGGCTGACAAAAGCCATGTTCCACTACCGCTGGTACTACGATGCGGACATCAAGCAGGCGGGCAATGTCTTGCCCCGGGCCCGCATCAAGGCACCAACGGAAGACCAGGCCAATGAGCTGGCGAAGATATTCAGTGAACGTCAGATTTC
>JANQMQ010000173.1 GCA_028279995.1 Candidatus Phaeomarinibacter sp.
CGCCCCGAGGCATCGGTGATCGTGCCCGAAATCATGATCGGCAGGCGCACGCCCAGGTCGTCAAACGCGTCTTCGATGGCCGCAATCGCCGCCTTGGCATTGAGCGTATCGAAGATGGTTTCCACCAGCAGAACGTCTGTACCGCCTTCGATCAAACCCTTGGTGGCCTCCTTGTAAGCGATACGAAGCTCATCGTAGGTGACATTGCGCGCACCTGGATCATTTACATCCGGTGACAACGACGCCGTACGGTTGGTTGGCCCAAGGGCGCCAGCAACAAAATACTGGCGGTCAGACGTCGCTTTCGCATCACAGGCCTCGCGCGCCAAACGCGCGGCAGCCACATTCATTTCATATGCCAGATCTTCCATACCGTAGTCAGCCTGGGCGATGGTCGTGGACGAGAAGGTGTTGGTCTCGGCAAAGTCCGCACCGGCCTCAAGATACCCGGTATGGATGTCCCGGATGGCATCCGGTTGTGTCAGCACCAGCAGATCGTTATTGCCCTGCAATGGCTGCTGCCAATCCTTGAAACGCTCGCCGCGATAGTCTTCCTCGGTGAATTTGTGCTTCTGGATCATGGTGCCCATGGCCCCATCGAGCACCATAATGCGGGACTTCAACGTCTCCTGAAGCGCAGTCAGCCGGTCTTCGCGAGTCATAGTAGCAAGATCCTTCACACCAAAAACGCCGAAAAACTGCGAAAACCCATATTTTCACAGATCGACAACGCATAAGGACATAAAGGTTTCTTTATATCAATTCAAGGCGTCGTTTGAGCGCCTGGAACAGCGTCTATTTGGTCGCTCCCGGCACCCAGAGCACATCGCTCTTCCCGCCATCATTGGCGTCCCGCCCCAGCACAAACAGCAGGTCACTCAGACGGTTGAGATAGGTGCCCATCAGGACATTGATTTCCGCGTGATCTGCGAGCGCCCAGACGTCCCGCTCGGCCCGCCGCGCGATGGTCCGCGCCAGATGAAGATACGCTGCAGAAGCGGTTCCCCCGGGCAGAACAAAAGACGACAGCGGCTCAAGCCGGGCGTTCACGGTCTCTACATCTGCTTCCAGCGCAGACACATGCGCATCGGCAATCCGTAACGACGTCTCGGTTTTGACGGCCTCAGGAATGGTGATGTCCGAGCCCAGGTCAAACAGGTCATTCTGAATACGCGTGAGCATGGCGCGCATTTCGTCATTTGCATGCAGCACAGCGACGCCGATTGCGGCATTGAGTTCGTCCACGCTGCCTTGGGCAACAATGCGCGGATCAAACTTCGCAACCCGGCTGCCGTCCGCGAGACTGGTCTGGCCCGTGTCGCCGCCCTTGGTGGTGATGGATGTCAGACGCACCATGGTGCCACTACCTCTCCTGAACGCCCGCCGCCGGACGAGACCCTTCAAACGTTACAATTAGGTGCCCGTCACTGCGTGTGACGCCGCACGGCGCACCGAATGCCCGTGCCAGAACACCAGGATGAAAGATAGTCTCCGGCGTGCCCTGGGCAATGATGCGACCGTCAAGAAGCACAATCACACGGTCGCAGAACCGTTCCGCCAGCGCCAGATCATGCAGCGCCACCATCGCCGCACGCCCCTTGCGGGTTTCGCCTTTGAGAATGTTGAGCACATCCACCCGATGCGGCGGATCAAGGTCCGAGATCGGCTCGTCCGCAATCAACACGT
>JANQMQ010000197.1 GCA_028279995.1 Candidatus Phaeomarinibacter sp.
TGCGGGTGTCGGTCTGGTGCTGGCCTGTTTTGCCGATATTCGGTTCGCTGTGCCGGGCGCCAAGCTCACCACGGCCCATGGCCGCTTCAACATGCCGGCGGAGTACGGCCTGTCGTGGCTGCTGCCGCGTATTGTCGGCCTTGCCCGTGCGAACGACCTGCTGATGTCGAGCCGGGTGTTCCTGACGGATGAAGCCTACGACATGGGGCTCATCAACCGGCTTGTCGCGCCGGAGGAGTTGATGACAGAGGTCACAGCCTACGCCCGCAAGCTGGCAGATGGTGTTGCCCCGCATTCTTTGGCTGCCACCAAGCGGCAGATCTATGTGGACCAGCATCGTGACGTCGGGTCCTCCGTTGCCGAAGCCGACAAACTGCTGGATGAGATGGTGGCAGAGCCTGACTACAAGGAAGCCGTCCGTGCCTGGATGGACAAGCGCAAGGCTAACTGGACTTGGCCGGACAGATAAAGCATTGATCTGGCTCTGCTCTTGTCTTGACCGGCGAATATTGGCACCTTTTCTCTTAACGCAGGTGAAGTTATTGTACGAGGTCCATGCTGTGAAGAAAATAAGGTCTATCATGGTGTTTTTGGCGACTGGTCTATTTTCCGTGAGTGCGGGTGCCGGTGCATACGCACTTGACCCAAATGAGCACGTTGTTGGTAATTACACCGGTATAGTTCTCATTGATGGGTTGCCGCAGCCCGTTCTTTTATCAGTGGAGAAACTGAAACTTGGCCAGCATGGTGGGCAGGTGAATTACACTCGTCCCCGGAATTGCAGAGCGCTGCTTGAGTATGGTGGGCGCGTTGGAGATCAGCATATTTTTTACGGACGTAATAAGGGGTGCGATCACCTTCGCGATAAGGGCACAGTGCATTTTGGCATGACCAAGTCTGCGGATTCCGGTTTGGTTGTTGATGTGGTCGGAAGTTCGGCGGGGTTGATAGAGAGTTTCACTCTCTATCCAGAATAGTAACTCTATCTGTTGGCGGGGACGGGTGTGGCTACGATTTCTATCTCCGACATGGAAATTCTTGGCGATCCCCAGTTCGTCTTTATATCAATGCAGATTTGTTGAATGAGCCGTTCAGGAAACGAAATCCTGTTGTTCTTCGTTCCACGTTTCAATTCGGCATTCTGGAAGTAGGTGCAATCGTTTCTGGCATAAAGACTCTCTCCAATTGCTATGTTTCGGGGCATCTCCCGAGTGTCGGTGTTTTTCGGCATGCGCAGATTAATAGAACTGACAACCCAGTTTGTGGAGACCGGAAGTGTTATGCGGAGAACGAGATTCTCCGTTACGACCGGGACTGAAAAGACTGGTGACGTCCGACCATCAATCAGATCCCCCACATTGACTTCGCTGAGCGTGTACTGTGGCAGCTCCGTAAGAATTTCAGCGGTAGCTCCCAATTTCGCCAATGCCGCGTTTTGAACTTCTTGATGTTGCGGCGAGTTGCCTGCTGTTTGTGGCGACCGCTGAATTGGTGTTGCGCTTGGCTGGTCGGGTACTCTGTCCTCTACAATTACCGGCGAGGTATTGTTGGGGCTGGCAGGGGTTAAAGGCTGGTGGACATCATTTTGTGTGAAGACGGAGTTGCCCCAACTCGTAAAGCGCTCAATCAGGCTCGTGACATCGTCTGCCATACCCACTGCCAGCGCTATGAAACTAAACAAACCTAAGCCCCCGCCAATTTTTGCTAGCCGGTTTGTGCTCCATGGCTTGTTGTTTGAATTTCCATCTTTCATGGTTGATCTCCGTATCCCCTACCCTGACCGGCGATATCAAATGCCTGAGATACTGAAGACATTACCTCATGCTTGAGTTTCACGTGACTTTTCAACAAATAACACTGCGTTGCCATCGTTTGAGGCAGACGGCGTAGCAACTTTTCATGGCCAAACCTTCAACCACCATTGATGCCTATACGGCACTCGTGACGTCGGGTGCGATTGAGCATGACCCGGCGCAGGAAGCCGCGGCGGACCAGTTGCAGATGCTGCATGATGCGCTCAAGGGGTATCAGCCGGGCAGGAAGCGGGGGCTGTTCCGCTTGGGCGGCGCCGTGGAGGCTCCGCGTGGGCTCTACATTCACGGCGGCGTGGGCCGCGGCAAATCCATGCTGATGGACCTGTTCTTTGCCCATGCGCCGGTAAAGCAGAAGCAGCGCATCCACTTTCATGACTTCATGCAGGATGTGCATGGCAAGGTGCACGAGTGGCGGCAGCGTGAAAAGCGCGGCAAGGCGAAGGGTGGTGATCCAATCCCGTCGGTGGTTGATGCCATCATGAAGCGGACGACGCTTTTGTGCTTTGACGAGTTTCAGGTGACAGACATCACCGATGCCATGATCCTTGGCCGCCTGTTCACCGCATTGTTCGAGCGCGGTCTTGTGGTGGTGGCGACGTCCAACCGAGAGCCGGGCACGCTGTATGAGAATGGTCTCAACCGTGACCTGTTCCTGCCCTTCATTGATCTGCTCCGCCAGCAGATGGATGTGATGGAACTTGTGGCCGCCGCAGACTACCGGCTCAAGCATCTGGCTGGCGCGCCGGTCTATCACACGCCGCTCAATGGTGCCTCCTCACAGGCCATGGAAGATGCCTGGGGGCGGCTGACTGCTGGCGTCAAACCGGCGCCGTGCACGGTCGAGGTCAAGGGGCGCAAGGTTACGGTGCCACGCGCAGCCATGGGTATTGCCCGTTTTCACTTTGATGATCTGTGCCGCCGACCGCTGGGTCCTGCGGACTACCTCAAGATTGCCCGCAGCTTTCATACGCTGCTGGTCGACGAGATTCCAAGGATGGGGCCGCAGTCGCGCAATGAAGCCAAGCGCTTCGTGACTCTGATTGACGCGCTGTACGAAAACAAGGCGAAGCTGGTGTGTTCTGCTGAGGCGGCGCCAGAAGACCTGTATCCCGCGGGTGATGGGGCGTTTGAATTCGAGCGGACAGCGTCTCGCTTGTTTGAGATGCAAAGCGAAGCCTACATGGCAGCAGGGCATGCTGTCTGACGCACAAGGCATTCCAAAAACAAAAAAGGCCGCAACACAAGTTGCGGCCTTTTGTTTGAACTTTGCCCGACCGTCTAGTCCGGGATGGGTGCCATCTGTGCGCGAGCGATGATCTGCTCAATGCGTGTCTGCTTGGACGGCAGATGCGGTACGATGGTCGAGCCGTCGCTGCGCTGAGCGGCCAGTGGCTTGGGCATCACGACCGGCTCGGCGGCGGAGGCCATGATGACGCGTGGGGCGGGTGCCGGGGCGTCCATGACGTCCGGGCCTTCTTCGAATGTTGCACCACGCAGGAAGGGCTTCTTGTTGCCCCGTTGCTCAGCCAGAAGGTCATCCATGGAATGGCTCGGGCCATAGGTGGCAGACATCATGCCGAAGGAAACGCGGCGCATGTCCCCGCGGTCGCTGTCGCTGATGTCGCGATCAACCGCCTCGAGGGAAGCTGTCGTCATGTTGTAATCGGGAACGATGGGCGCGAAGCCGAGCTGGATGGCGGTCGGGTCAAGGCCTGCCACCTGGTACTCGCCTGAGCGATCAATCGCAGGTTCGTCCTCATTGTCTTGGAGGGCCACGATGATGCCCTGAAAAGACTCATCGGCTTCCGGTGATCCGTAAGGCACGCAAATGGGGCGTCCGCGCAGGATGGCTTCAAGGAAGCGGCAGTCCTCGCCAACTATGGCGGAGACCACATGTTCGGTCAGGTCACGGCCCGACATGATGGAGGACGCAATGCCCGCGGCTGTGGACAACTGGCTGACGGTAATGGCGCCGATCACCGGCGCTGCGCAGCCGCCCAAGCTCAAGGTGCCGGCCACAATCGCCAGCGGTGCAGCCCATTTGCGGAAACGGCTGCGCGTCGGCGCTACCTCACCTGCCTGGTCTGCATCCAGCTGATACACAGTCTGGTTCATCGAATACGCCCCCAAATACTGTCTTTGCGGTGTGCGGCTGACCGGAAACCGGCCGAATACGTGCCGCCAACTTTGCAAAAACGCTGCCAGACACCCCGTTATCAGCACCCGGTTCCCCGCCGGTTTTCCCTGCATTCCGTCCTCAATGCGCAGTGTGTGGCGCGTCAGCGGATGCCTGGTTCGTCTGATGGTTGGCTGTCTGCCCCCAAAGTCCTGCCAAATACTGCTGAAAACCGGGGTGAACGCGACTTCTCACTCGTGTTCTGGCCTGATCGCAAGCGCCTCGAATACGGTCCGGGCACCTGCCTTCTTGCCTGCCGATTTTACGCAGTTTTGACTAAGAAACTGTGACTCTTTCAGGGTCTGCGTGTCAAACAGGAACGGATTTATGATTAACGTCTGTTCAGTATTGCCGGCCACTGTGCCCAATAAGGCGCAGATGACCGGAACCCCCCTTGTTGTGTGCCGTTCGGGGGCGCGGTCAGTGTCCTGAAATCGGAATGGAGCATGCTCATGGGCCTGCTGCATGCTGTCTGCTTGCACCGCATCCGGCCATGGGATAGGTGAAGCGCAGCATTCTCAACCGTGGGCGCTGGCACCTGGTGTGGCCGCCCACCTTTTCTGGATGAACCGTCTATGTCCGGTGGCTTTTTCAACTGGTTCATGGGGCGTCCACCCAAAAAACGCGGTGGGGGCAAGGCTGCATCGCAGCCCGCACCTGCCAAAGACACATCTCAACAGCGGAGTACCCCAATGTCTCGCAAGAAAATTGCTCTCATCGGTGGCGGCCAGATCGGCGGCACGCTCGCCCTGCTCGCAGGCCTCAAGGAACTTGGCGATATCGTCATTTTCGATATCGTCGATGGTGTGCCTCAGGGCAAGGCGCTGGACATCGCCGAAGCGTCCCCGGTTGAAGGGTTTGACGCCGCCATGTCCGGTTCCAGCGACTACAAGGACATTGCCGGTTCCGACGTTGTGATCGTTACGGCAGGTGTGCCCCGCAAGCCGGGCATGAGCCGCGATGACCTGGTTGAAACCAACCTCAAGGTCATGAAGGCCGTTGGTGAAGGCATCAAGGAAAACTGCCCGGACGCATTCGTCATCTGCATCACCAACCTGCTGGACGCCATGGTCTGGGC
>JANQMQ010000323.1 GCA_028279995.1 Candidatus Phaeomarinibacter sp.
CCGACATGAGCCCGTGCTGCAACCGCCTCGACGGTCAATCGGGCCGGCCCCGTTTCGTCCAACAGCTCACGTGCCGCTTTGAGAATGGCTTCCTTCGCCTTGGCGCTTCTGGGGCGGCCTCGCTTTTTCTGGTCAGCCATAGAATCAACTTGCTTATTTATAAAACGGTACGTAACGTTATTTAACACAGAGGAGATCACTATGCCAGAAGCACCGCTGCAATTCGCCCTGTCGCCCTACATCACCGTGAAGGGGGCAGATGATGCCATAGCCTTTTACAAAAGGGCGTTTCACGCCGAAGAACAATTCAGATTGCAAGACCCAGAAACCGGACGCATAGGGCATTCCGAGATAAGGGTAGGTGGAAACACGATCATGATTTCCGACGAGTACCCAGACTTTGGGGCCTTGAGCCCGGATTCGCTGGGTGGGTCTCCTGTCAAACTCCATTTGTACGTCGAAGACGCCGACGAGGTGTTTGCCCGCGCACTTGAGGCAGGTGCAACAGAGCTGCGCCCCATGAAAGACGAATTTTATGGCGACCGGACAGGAACCGTGATGGACCCGTTTGGGCATACGTGGATGGTTGCGAGCCGGATGGAAGAGGTGAGCCCGGAAGAAATGCAAAAACGCTGGCAGCAGATGATGGGCGACTGACGCCAAACGCGCTAGGATTTCGTATCTCGAATTCACCAGCACCCTGACCGGAGACGAACCCATGCGCGCCACACTGCCCTCAAACGGAACTGACTGGGCAACCCTCTCCGAGAAGATGAACCAGATGGCAACCGGCGACGTCAAATGGCGTGACGGGAAGACGGCGGTTTATGTCTTCAATGCCGGTGAGGATGTCTCGAAGGTTCAAAAGGAAGCCTATACACGCTTCATGTCTGAAAACGGCCTTGGACCGATGGCTTTTCCCAGTCTCAAGCGCATGGAAGAAGAAATCGTCCAGATGGGTCTCAGCCTGCTTCAGGCCCCTGAAGACGGCGCCGGCAATGTCACATCCGGCGGTACCGACTCCATTACCATGGCGATCAAGACAGCTAGGGACTATGCGCGGGCAACGGGGCGACTGGCACCCGGCAAGCAATCAAACATCGTCATGCCATGGTCCGGCCATCCTGCGTTCGACAAGGCAGCGATGATGATGGACATCGAACTGCGGCGTATTCCGGTTACAGACGAATTTCTGGCAGACCCACAGGCCATGTCCGATGCAATCGATCAGAACACGATAATGCTCGTGGGTTCCGCCCCATGCTTTCCTTATGGCCTAGTGGACCCCATTGCCGAGCTGGGATCGGTCGCGGAGGCTCACAATGTGTGGCTGCATGTTGATGCATGTGTCGGCGGCTTTTTTGCGCCGTTCGCACGTATGAACGGCGCTGACCTTCCCGAGTTTGATTTCGCCGTTCCGCAGGTCCACTCCATGTCGGCCGACCTCCACAAGTACGGGTATTGCGCCAAAGGCGCATCCACCGTCATGTTCCGTTCCGCTGATCTCAAGGCGCACATGGAGTTTGACACAAGTGACTGGCCGGGCGGACGCATGGTCACGCCGACTCTTGCCGGAACGCGCCCGGGCGGTGCGATTGCCGCCGCATGGGCTGTGATGAACTATCTCGGCGTTGACGGCTATCGGGCCAAGCAGGGTCTGGTAGTGGAAACCCGTGAGAAAATTGAAACAGGTGCTCGTGACCTAGGATTTGAGATTATCGGAAAACCTCAGTTGGGCCTGGTGGGTTACACCCACCCAGATCGCGATATGTTTGCCATTTGGGGCAAGCTGTTTGAGCGAGGCTGGTTTACTTCCATCGTTACGGAACCCAAAGGCATCCACCTGATGCTGTCGCCAAAGCACGCAGAAGTCGCGGACACATATTTGAGCGACCTTGCATGGGCGACTGAACAGGTACGTGGTGACAATGGCCCGGCTGTAGAGAAAGAAATCCGCTATGGCGGCTAACAGCACCCAACCGGGGTGTTGCAGCGCAGTATTTTCGCGCAAACTGCCATGCAACAGCGGATGGCTGCCCGCCTAAAATAGCAATGCGCCCTTGGGGCTTCCAGATAAATATTTGATTTATATGATAAATTTCAAGTTGTGAACATTTTTTGCATTGTTCATTGTTTCACAAACTCTTCGCACTTGCAGTATTGCGGATTGCGCAGAATGCGCCCATCTTGATTTCAACGCAGTCGAATAATGCGGCGCACAATAAACCAATCGGAGTTTGTGCGGTTTGGCTGAAAATCAAAAGAGCTGATCAAAAACAGCCGAAAGTGTGTCCGGATCAACCGGACGGGAAACGTCACGCGAGGGACTTGTATCTGGCTGAGCAAGTATATTCCTGAAGGAATAGTCTCATGAGCGCGAACACAAACATGGCCTCCTCTCCCCTCACCACCACCTCGGCCAGCGCGCATTCGGGGTCGACCCTGGACCGTGCGGTGCGAGTGGTCAAAGACATCAAAGCCGGTGACCTGTTCATCAATGGATTGTGGGTGGCTTTCGCCGCATACGGTCTCGTCGCAACAGTGAACGTCTTCCTGACATACTAGGCGGACGCAAGGCTACAGAATGATCGTCGCCAGAAAGGCGGCACTGCAAATACGGACGGCCCGGCCGACATTCCTCACAGGATGCTATCCGGGCCGTTATCGTTTTTGTCCTTCGCTCTTAGGGGTCAGGCGGAGGCTGACGGCCTTGCCGCAACCCGCTCGTACCATGCGGTCAGATTGGTGCAATTGTCAGGGGTGGGCTGTCCAACAGTCGCGCCGAACTCAAGAAACGCGTAGAGCAAGCAATCAGCGATCGTGAAATTCTCGCCAGCAAGCCAGGTACGGCCATCCATGTTGTTGTTGAACCAGTTCATGCCATTGGCCGCCATGGCCTTGAGACCGTCCGCGGCTTCCGGTCTGCACAGCAAACGATTTTCAAACATGGGCAGGCCTTCCGCAAACCGGAAACCATTGGCCAGGGGCTCACAGACATAGAGGTCAGCGCGGCGCATCCACATACGGGTTCTTGCACGCATCTGCGGTGTTGTACCTACGAGATCCGACGATCCGTTTATGTCATCAAGATACTCGCAGATAGCCGTTATCTCAGCGAGGTAGGTGCCATCATCGAGCTCAAGGCAGGGAAGTTGTCCGCGTGGATTTCGCTTGGCGTAGTCCCCCTGACGGTTTTCACCGGCGATGATGTCCACCTCCGTAGTGTCAATATCCAGACCGCGTTCCGCCAGATACATGCGGACCATCTTCGGGTTTGGGCCTATGGAATTGTAGAATTTCATCGGGGCGCTCCTGCTGAATTTGGTTTTTCTGTTGGTTACATGCGTTCGCCATAGCGTGTGATGCGCAATGCGTCTAGCGAACAGACAGACTTTCCACCCGTCCGATCGAGGCGCTTGCGTTTCCGGATGGTGCTTGCCATGTAGACGGTAGGCCGATGTTCCAAATATCAGAGGCGGGTATACGCTTAATGAGACGCACCTTCATGATCATTCTGGGGTGGCTTCTACTCATCCCGGGGCTGGTGTTTGTCATCCTGCCGCCGCCCTTCGCATTCGGCATCTTCATGGTTCTGCCGGGGATTGCTATCCTCATTGCTCACTCAAGGGCGATGCGTCGCCTGATACAGACCGTCCGTGCGCGATTTCCGATCGTCAACACTTCCTTGAGCGCTGTTGAAACGCGGGTGCCAGATCTCATGGCCAAAAGCCTGAAACGCACAAACCCGTCTGTTTTTGCGAGGGCGCTTCGCCGGAAGCATCGCAACAAGGATGACAGCTCTGCTACGATGACTCCGCGACCCACGGAAAGAAAGAGTTCTTCTCATGGCTGACCTGCCGCTCAATCGCCAGTTTGATCCTCACTACGGAGAAATGATCGAGATTACGCCGCTCATTCGCCGGGTGGTCGCGCCAAACGAAAGCGCCTTCACGTTCAAGGGAACGGGAACGTACGTCATTGGACGGGGCAACGTGGCTGTGATTGACCCCGGGCCGCTTGACGCCGGCCACGTCCAGGCCATCCTCGACGGGCTTGAGGGTGAAACCATCTCGCACATCCTGATCACGCATACGCACAATGATCACTCGCCTGCAGCAGCACCGCTGAAGGAAAAGACCGGTGCGCCGACATATGGCTACGGTCCACATGGGATCGGCGCTGGTGGCGGAGTGGCTGAAGGCGCGAAAATGGATGAGGGCGGCGACATGGCCTTTGAGCCCGACCACGTGATCCGCGATGGAGACATCATCAAAGGTGATGGCTGGACAGTAGAGTGTGTCTTCACGCCCGGGCATACATCAAACCATGTGTGTTTTGGACTGCAGGAAGAAAAGGCACTCTTTACGGGGGACCATGTCATGGGCTGGTCCACCGCAGTCATTGCGCCACCGGATGGGGACATGGCGGATTACATGGCCAGCCTGCGCAAGCTGCTGGACCGCGATGATGACGTCTATTATCCCACCCATGGTGCGCCGGTAACAAAACCGCAGTCTCTGGTTCGTGGATATATTGCCCACCGCAAGGCACGCGAAGCCCAGATACTCAACCGACTGGAAGCGGGGGACAGGACCATTACGGCAATGGTGCCCGTGATGTATGCGGAGACAGACAAGCGGCTGCATCCAGCCGCCGCGCGATCGGTCTTTGCCCATATGAAGCAGATGGCAGAAGAAGGCCGGGTTCACACAAATGGTGTCCCGGCCATCAATGGTGAGTACTGGCTGGACTAGCTACCGAGCTTAGCCTGCAAGACTGCAATGTACTCATCAATCCGGGCGGCGTTCTTGCCAAGATCTGACAGGCCCACCCGGCTGACAGAGCGCATGTCGACGAGGGTGCGGTCCGGTCCGTCATCGGCAATACGGATGACAATGTCGTCCTTGAAACCGAACAATAGCGTTGTGTCCGTCGCCTCGATGCGACCGCTCTCTCCGTTCTCCGGCTCCGCGGCGTCTGCCACATCCCAGCCCTGGGCATTGGCAACATCCAATGCCGCTGCGAAGACTGTGGCAATATCATCAGCAACAACAAGAGTCTCAAGCTGCGGATAGGCTTGACGCTGCAGATCAGCCAGGTTCGCCGGTTGAGCACGATCGAGCGGATTGCTGCTGTCACCTCGCAGCGCCACGACCGACACAAAGACGGGCGGGTTTTCCAAATCTGTCGTGATGTCATGGATCGGTGGAACCGACCCACCACTCAGAGCATTGGCAACAGGCAGCGCAAGGGTGGCTACACCAGCGACAGTCGCCAGTGCCGCCTGGCCAAGGCCTGGCTTGCCCATCAGTCCGCGAATAACCCCAATCAGCCCAAGGACTGCACCCACCGCAATGACGAGCATCCCGCCGGCAGCGCCGAAGAACCCGTTACGCTGATCGATCACGCCAAAGCGACCCAGAAGTATTGCGATAGCCGCAACCACCACACCGGCGATCACAAGACGAACGGCCAAGCTCGCGAGACGCGCACGCGTGTTTTCACTCATATCCACTCAACAGGACCTGACGCCCCGCCCCCTTCGCTAACACCTCTGAGCGCCTGAGCCCAGGCAGCACCGAGACCAATCACGCCCCCAATCGGTGACGATGAACCCACACAAGAGTGCGCCTACTCAGCCGCACCTTTCTCCAGATTTGCTGTCGGCAATTCGTATCCCTCAAAGGTCTTGCGCAGCGCCAGCTTCTGGATCTTGCCTGTAGCCGTGTGCGGAATCTCATCCACAAACGTCACATCGTCCGGCATCCACCACTTGGCGATCTTGCCCTCCATGTACCCCAGAATGTCTTCCTTGGTTGGAGACTTGCCTTCGGCGGGAATTACAATCAGCAGCGGGCGTTCGTCCCATTTGGGATGTGCAACACCAATGACGGCTGCTTCCTGCACATCAGGATGACCTACAGCTACATTCTCAAGCTCAATGGATGAAATCCACTCGCCGCCGGACTTGATTACATCCTTGGCACGGTCGGTGATGTTCATGAAGCCGTCGGCATCAATGGTTGCGACGTCGCCGGTATCAAACCATCCTTCGTCATCAAGAATGTTACCGCCTTCTCCCTTGAGGTAGGACCCGGAAATGGCCGGCCCGCGAACCATAAGATGGCCGAATGCCACACCGTCACGCGGGAGCTCCTTGCCGTCATCATCAGTGATTTTCATCTCAACGGTGTAGATCGGCCGGCCTTGCTTCACCTTCACGTCGATCTGTTTCTCCAGAGGCAGGTCTTCCATCCCGGCCTTAAGAGAGCCAAGAGTGCCCATTGGCGACAGTTCCGTCATGCCCCAGGCATGGAACACCTGCACATCGAAGTCTTTTTCAAAGGCTTCGATCATGAAACGCGGCGCAGCCGAACCGCCGATGACCACACGATTCAGAGCCGGCAGCTTCTTGTCCTCAGCCTGCAGGTACTGAAGAAGCATCAGCCAAACGGTCGGTACAGCTGCGGTGATGCTGACTTTCTCCGTATCCAGAAGTTCATAGATGCTCTCACCATCCATATTGGCACCAGGCATGACGAGCTTGGAGCCTGATGCCGGCGCCGCAAAGGCTATACCCCATGCATTGGCATGGAACATGGGCACAACCGGCAGCACATTGTCGACGGAGCGCATGCCAATGGCATCGGCATTGTTTACGGCCAGCGCATGCAGAACATTTGAGCGGTGCGAATATAGAACGCCCTTTGGATTGCCCGTGGTGCCAGATGTATAGCAAAGGCCACACGCATCAGTTTCGTCGACTTGTGCCCAGGTAAAATCGTCCGAGTGCGAATTGATCAGGGTCTCATAGCAATGCGCATTCTTGAGCTTCGTCTCCGGCATGTGATCTTCGTCACACATGATGATGACGTGCTCGAGTTTCGGCAGCTGATCCGCAATACCTTCGATGATCGGGACGAAGGTAAGGTCAACAAAAATGATCCGGTCTTCGGCGTGGTTTGCAATGTACACCAACTGTTCTGCAAACAGGCGAGGGTTGAGCGTGTGGCAGACAGCCCCCATACCCATGATGCCATACCAAGCTTCTAGATGACGGTCGGTATTCCACGCCATGGTGGCTACGACATCTCCCTTGGAAATGCCAAAACCGGTCAGTGCGTTCGCAATTTTGCGCGCCCGGGAATGGACCTGTTTGTAAGTTGAGCGGCGGATCGGACCTTCAACCGAACGCGTAACAATCTCGCGATCACCATGGTACATCGCAGCGTGATCAATGATTGAGTGGACCAGAAGCGGCCAATCCTGCATCAAACCCTTCATGGGGCTAATCTCCCTGTTAACCGAGTGCGCGTGACCGTTGCCCGCGCCCTTATTGATTGCATGGTCTTTTTGCCTGCCGCATGGTGGCGGGCCAGCATTTGGCGGTACTTTAGGCGAGCCGGGCCTTCGGCTCAACGCGGCAATCGCACTGGAACGCAAAAAACAGTTCTGGCAAAAACACTTACTGGAACAAGAGGAAACCCGTCCGATGAGCGACATCACCTTCGCCCCGGCCCATGTATTGGCTGCCATGATCCGCCGACGGGAGGTATCGTCAGTTGAGCTGCTGGAACATCTCATCAGCAGGTACGAAGCACACAACCCCTCACTGAATGCGATTGTGGCGACAGATTTCGAGCGCGCGCTTGCTCAGGCTGAGGAGGCTGACCACGCCCTTTCACGCGGTTATATCTGGGGACCATATCATGGCATTCCCCTGACGATTAAGGATGCGCTGGAGACGGAAGGGCTCGTCACCACTGGCGGGTCGCCGGACTTTGCGCAACATGTTCCTGGTAGCGACGCCGATGCTGTGGCGCGCATCAAGGCTGCCGGTGCAATTGTCTTTGGGAAAACAAACGTCCCCTTCTTTTCAGGTGACCTGCAGAGCTACAACGACGTTTACGGCACGACGAACAATCCCTGGGATGTGAGCTGCGGACCCGGCGGCTCCTCCGGCGGAGCCGCTGCAGCCCTTGCTGCCGGTCTGACCCCTCTGGAAATCGGCTCGGACATCGGCGGCTCTATCAGGACACCCGCGCACCTGTGTGGTGTCTTCGGCCACAAACCTAGTTTCGACCTTGTTTCTAAACGCGGTCATGTGCCCGGGTTGCCGGGCGCCCTGTTTCAGAGTGATCTTTCGGTCGTTGGCCCGCTGGCAAGGTCCGCGCGGGATCTGGAGATCGCGTTGTCAATGATCATGGGTCCGAACGACTTTGACGCGGTAGGCCTTGCCCATGCGCTGCCGGAACCCCGCGCCCGCGATCCTCGTGAACTCACAATCGCAACATGGTTTGATGATCCATCGTTCCCGGTGGCGGCTGAAAACGTGAAGCTGATGGAGGGTGCTGCTGATGCGCTTGAGCAAGCCGGAGCTGTTGTTCATCGCGACGCGCGACCGGACTTCACATTCGATGAGGCGTTCGAGATCTATGCCATTCTTCTGCATGCAGGAACGACACGTGGCTTCCCGGCGCCTGTCCTTGAGCGGATGCGCGAAACGGCAAAAACACTTGATACATCAGACAAGTCGCATCAGGCCCTCCAGGCCCGTGCCGCCTCATTGACCCACCATGAGTGGCTTGTCTGGAAAGAGGCACAAGCACAGATGCGCGCCAAGTGGGCTGACTTCTTCGAGACGTATGATGCCGTTCTCATGGCCGTGGCACCTGTTTCCGCTTTTCCACACGATCACCAGTCGAACTTTCACAAACGCACCTTGTCGGTGAATGGTGAAACCCGCCCCTATCTGGATCTTGTCAGTTGGGCCGGGCTGCCACTGGTATCCTATCTTCCAAGCAGTGCCGTCCCAGTTGGCCGAACCAAAGCAGGATTGCCTGTGGGTCTTCAGGTGGTTGGTCCTTATCTCGAAGACCTCACGACCATTGCCATAGCCAGCATGCTTGAGAACGAGCTTGATGGATTCGTGGCGCCACCTGCTTATAGCTAAATCCAGTTACTGCACATTGTTTGATCCTTCGGAGCGTATGTCATGGACGTCTATCACGGCTTCTTCGACCTTGAGGCAGGTCAGTCTGATGTCATGTTCGCCGATGATCTGAGCGCATTTCTGGATTTCCTGAAATCGGAGGGTCGCATTGAAGGATGGCGCCTCATGCGTCGCAAGCTTGGTCTGGGCCCGAGTGAAATGGGTGAGTTTCACCTCATGATTGAGGTCACCGATCTTGCACAATTGGACAGTGCTTTTGCATCTGTCTCAGAACGTGCTGGTGATATTGAGCGAAAGCATGCCCAGGTCAACCAGCAGATTCGGCGCGTAACCTTTGCCCTTTATCGGGATTTTCCGGACCCACACCGCACGCGTGGCGAGGAGCAGTTCTAGTCTTATTCGCCCTCAGGGAATCCTGAACTCAACGCTGCCACCGTCTCTTCGAATTTCGATCGAGTGCTCGCATCGGGAACAATACAGTGCGGCTCATTGGCTTCGATCGATGCAATCGCGCGCGCAGCAACATGCTCTACCGTCATACCTTCGTTTCGCCAATACGCGCCGGCTTCTTCGGGCTGATGGCGAGGGCCACCAAACTTTTCAGGGCGTGAACG